>NZ_MJIR01000040.1:0-37598 GCF_001878835.1 Microbacterium sp. AR7-10
GAGTCCGCTGGGCAGGTCGACGGCGATGACGACGGCGGATGCCGACAGCAGCGCGGTCACCGCGTCGCGGCCCTGCCCGCGCAGGGCACCGTGCGCGCCGATGCCGAGGATGCCGTCGACGATCACGTCGTAGGCGGAAGGATCGAGTTCGTCGAGACGGATGCTGCGCGCGCCGGCATCCATCGCCGCCTGCAGCGCCTCTGTGTGCACCCGGTCGGAGGTGCGCAGGATGTCGACGGGAACCCCGCGTGCGGCGATGTCGGCAGCGGCGAACAGCGCGTCGCCGCCGTTGTCGCCCGGGCCGGCGAGCACCAGCACCCGTTCGGGGCTCTGCTCAGCGATCACCTCGGCGAGGGCGGCAGCTGCACGGCGCATGAGCGGGACACCGGCCGCGAGCAGCGGCGCCTCCGCCGCGCGCACCTGCGCGGCGGTGAAGGTGGGGACGGTCGGGGCCATGTCGTCACCCCGCCGTACCGTCGACCTGCGACTCAAGCTCTCTCAGCCGCCGCAGCTTCGCCCACGGGTAGAAGGCGATCCACATGATCGAAGCGATCGAACCGCCCATGATCATCGATGCGATATCCATGACCGCGACTGTACGCGTGGTCCACCAGAGGCATCGTAAGACTTCACAGGCGATCTCACCTCCAGCACCAGCTACTGCGCCATCGTCGCCGCTCTGTCGATCCCGCCACTCTCGTAGACTCGCTCGCAGGTCTAGGCGAAGGAGCATGGGGTGGAGAAGGAACTCAAGACGCCGGAACGGGCGCGAGCCGCACTAGAGATCCTCGCCGAAAGGGCGCCAGGCGGAGACTACCTCTCTGTATCGGACATCTGGGAAGAAGCTCGCGCTCGTGTGCCGCTGTCCCCCTTCGAAACCGAGCTGAACACGAAGAACAAGCCTCGCGGAGAAACGAACTGGCGCTTTGCGAGTTCGGAGTTCGTCGAATCCGGCTGGCTGCAGAAGAACCCATCACTGGCGGGCGAATGGTCGATCACGCCGAAGGGGCTCGCGGCCCTCGGCGAATACGCGGGCGGAGAGCTCTATCGGGAAGCACAGCGCATCGCCGCTGGTTCCCGAGACCGACGACGCAACGAGATCGAACGAGCCCTCCCGGGGCGGTGGGTGAGCGACGATAACAATCAGCGTCGGCTCCTCGCGGCTGCGGAGCTGATCGTGGATGAAGGCTTGCGCAAAGGTCTCTCTGCGTTCGCACCGGGTCGCGAGCTGTGGACCCCTCAGAACATCGCTGCACTGCACGCGCTCTGGGCGGATGCACGGAAAGAAGAGGGCAAGGGGTTCACCGCTAACCTCGAGACGCAGTTTGCGGAAGCCTCCGATGACCTGAAGCTGCTCATGGCAGAGGTCCTCGCTTTCCAGCTGCTGCCGATCGCCAGAGTGATGGGCCATGCAAAGAAGCGCGAGCGCATTGAATCAGTGCTGCAGCTCATGCAGCACCCTGTCGAAATCCCGCGTGTGTTCGATACCGCCTTCGCCGGTGGCGCCTTCAACCCTGGGATAGGGATGCAGTCGCACATCAACCACGCGATCACCGTCATCCTCGACGTGCTACTGGCGTGGTCCCGACTGAGCGAGGACGATCAACAGCTTGCCCTGGAGGACCCGCGCCGGTGGCGCGAGCTTGTTTTCGTGAAGGATCGCGGCTTCCCCACGCAGCGCTATGCGCTGCTGTACCTCGTGCACCCCGGCTTCTTTGGCCCTATCGTCTCGCCCGAGCATCGTGAGCTGGTCCGGAAAGCCTTCATTGGAGAGATCGGCGGACAGTTCTCTGATGACGCCGACGCCGACCTGCAGGCAATCGTGATCGCCCTGCAGGTCAAAGAGGGAAAGCCGATCGACCTATACGATCCGGCCTTCGAGGCGCGTTGGAAGCAGACGCCCGCTCCGACCGTCGACCCACAGGCACCTGATTCTCTTCTCGACGACAGCGAGGCGGAACTGATCGAACCTCGAGGCTTCGCAGTCGGTGACGTGGACGTCGTGGATCTCGCAGCGGCCACGCACCTCGACAAGGCATGGCTGACCAAGCTTGCCTCGGCGCTTCATCGTCGTGGCCAGGTCATTCTGTATGGACCTCCGGGCACGGGAAAGACGTACCTGGCGCGCGCGCTCGCTGAACGGCTTGCGAAGCCGGGCAGCGTGATCAAGCGCACTCAATTCCATCCGTCCTACACGTACGAGGACTTCTTCGCGGGCTACCGCCCGGTGACCGATGCCGGCGGTCAGCTCTCGTTTTCGCTTACGCGCGGTCCGTTGCGCGAGATCGCGGATGAGGCGCGGAAGAATCCTGATGTCCCCCATGTGCTGATGATCGATGAGATCAATCGCGCGAACTTGAGCAAGGTCTTCGGCGAGCTGTACTACCTCTTGGAGTACCGCGACGATGCGATCGATGTGATGTATGCCGGATCCGGGGACGACGGCGGCAAGTCGTTCAGCCTTCCTGCCAACGTTCTGCTCATCGGCACGATGAACACCGCAGATCGTTCGATCGCTCTACTCGACTCCGCGATGCGTCGACGGTTCTCGTTCTTCGAGCTGCATCCCGATGTCGCTCCGGTCGCCGGCATCCTCGGCAGATGGGCGTTGCAGCACCCGCAGTCCCTGCCCATCGCAGAGTTGTTCGATGCGCTCAACGCAAGCATTCGCGACCGTGAAGACCGCATCGGCCCGAGTCACCTGCTGCGCCGCGAGGACCTCACCATGGAAGACCTGCATGCGGTGTGGGAGGAGAGCATCCTGCCGCTGCTTGAGGAGAGACACATGGGCACAGGTGTGAACGTGCACGTGAAGTATGGTTTGACGGCTTTGCTCGGATCCGTCGCGTCGGCGTCGGACACGTCACACCTGCCGTGAACGACTCCGCTGTCGCCTACCGAACGGTGACGATCGCCGAGAAGGGCGAGTCGATCGTCGCGCTCAGCGCCTCGCAGGCTGTGCGACTGCAGGAGATGAGGTTCTGCCGGGTCCTGCCGACATCGGACGAGGGGATCTGGCGCGTCACCGATGTCAGTCGTGTCGGCGTAGTGGGGCTCGACGGTCTGCGGCTCATCATTCAGCCCAAGACGCCATTGCGGAGCCTGATCTTCATGGCGTCGTACGGGGGGAGTCAGATCGCGGTCGACAACCACGCATTCACGTTCGAAGCCGACAGCGACCTGCCGACGGCACTGGCCGCGTCGTTGCTCCATGCGATCGGCTTAGCGACCCGCCGCGGGCTTCTCAAAGGCTACGTCGCCGCCGCCGAGACGAGCACTGTGGTTCGCGGCCGCTGGGATGTCTCACGACAGCTCAAGATCCGTCCCGGTATCCCGTCGCCTGTCGAGTTAACCCTCGATGACTACACGGAAGATGTGCCCGAGAATCGTATTCTGAGGGCTGCCCTCAGCGCCCTGTCACGTCGGGAGCGGCTCCCCGAACGATTGCTGAAGGAGCTCAGTGCGGCGCTCGTCATGTTCGGGGACGTCTCAGATCTGCGGGTGAATGGTCCGCTCACGATGCCGCCTCTATCCCGCTTGAACGCCCACTACCAGCCCGCCCTCCGATTGGCGCGCTGGGTTATCGAAGCGACTTCGTGGGCGCGCCAGGCGGGCACGACCGCTGGGTCGGCCTTTCTCATGAACATGGCCCATGTCTTCGAGAATTTCGTCGGCACGGTGCTGCGGGAATCCCTCGCCTCTGATGGGTTCGATGTCGAGTTGCAGGCCTCGGGCTGGAACTTGGATGTCGACGGTCGAGTGCGGATGCGTCCGGACATCGTCATCTCTCGCCGTGGACAGGTCATCACGGTCGGCGACACCAAGTACAAGGTGTGGGGGCCTGGCAGCGGTTCGCCGCCGAACGCCGATGTCTACCAGGCGCTCGCGTACGCCGTGACGGCTCGCGTTCCCGAAGCACATCTGCTGTACGTGTCAGGTGACGTCGAACCGCAGCGCTACCTCATTGCCGCGACAGGGACGACCGTGGTCGCTCACGCGATCTCTCTTGATGGGACACCGGAGGAGCTCGTCGAACGCGTGCAGGAGGTGAGCGCTGAATTGTTGGGTACTCGGGGAACAGGCAGCGGGATGATCGCCGCGGACGCCGGCAGGAGTCGACGCTCCCGCGGCACAAGTGTCCGCACCGTCTGATGCCTTCCATATAGGTTCACGAGTTGCAGCTTTCGGTACCTGGCCGGCTGCACGGCAACCCTGCTCCGTCGAGCGGGGTGCCCCAAGGGAGGAACCGGCCCGGCGCGACCGCGTGCGGGCAAGTCGATGGGACCTCGTTCTCCTGCTCCAGCAGCCGGATCCGTTTGCGCGCCTCCCGCAATTCGGTTGCCTCAGTCCGGGACTGGCTGGGCTTGGCGCCCTCGTCGACATCAGCGCGACGCAACCACTTCTGCAACGTCATCGGGTGGACCCCGAAGTCTTTCTCGATCTGCTCGATTGTCACGCCGGGCTCGCGGCCTCGGGCAACGCGAACCACATCGTCACGAAACTCGCTCGGGTAGGGCATGGGCACAGCAACATCCTTCCAGGCCCCACGGGCAAGCCAGATCAGATGTCACCTACTCATGCAGCAGTCCCCTGCTCGCGTACGAAGGCTATGTTCGGCCAAGCCACGGCCGAACCACACGCGGCTCACTGATCTCTCGCGGGTGTGCCGGACACAGCGGATCGCGGTCCCGCGCGTCGCAACACCCTGCAGGTCGATCTCGCGATGGCTCTGCAGGAAGGCAAACGGCCGCAGCATTCAATCGCCTCGAACCGACCCCGACATTCCCACTAAGCAGTCCTGATACACCTTCGCGGTGCTGACGAGCGCCTCACACTCGAACAAATCGCACTCTCTATCCGCTCGGTCGTCTTCACCTTCGGATGGGCAGCAACGAATTCACGACACCGAAAGATCGCCGATCGTGTTCACCCAGCGTGAATCGACACGCTGAATGGGTGCGAGCCGATCAGCGAACGACTTGTGCCGGTCCAAGTCGCGGGTCCGAGCAAACCGAAACTCCCAATGTCCGGTCGCTGAGAAAAGACACGCCGCGACTGCGTCGAAGGCGTCGACGCGATAGAGCCTGGAGGCTGGGTCGGCCTTCGACGCTCGAGTCTTTTGAACTTCCACCCGGTACGTCCCGTCCGCGAAAGACTTTGGGCTGACATTCTTGCACTCGACTCGAAGCGATCGCCCATCCACAAGCTCGACATCGAAATCGTGAAAGGCATCAACATCCAGCCGCTCCGAGCGGTGAACATCAACACAGGCATCAAGCTGTTGTTCGAGGTGGTACTCGGCTACTCCGCCTCTCACCGCGACCGCTAGCCTGTTACGCCCTCCAATAATGTCCAGGATCTGCTCACTGTTGAGCGCAAATTGCTCCTCCAGTACGTGCCTTCCCGTTGCGGGTGAATTTTTACCTTCCTCCACGATTGCCTGGGCTGCTATGAACCGAAGCGGCGGGTCGAGCCTCAGCGCGGTCGCGCGACGCTCTAGGCGCGCATAGTCGATGAGATGTGGCGGAGTGAACGCGACCATAGTTTCGAGGTTCAACGGTGAGCGGGCGTCCGCGCGCTTAGTTCCCGGACGGTTCCTCTTCTCCCAGACGTGCCACCCGGTCGCTTTCGTTGACTCCACATCTGCCCGCTTGAGATAGAACGAGATCCCCATGGGCAGCGGATCCCAGAGGTTGGCATCGAGACCCACCGCAACCTCGGCGAGTGGATCGATGCCCAAGATCATCGTGACGTCGACGCCCGCTACGTCACGGCTGACCGCATGTTCGCGCAGCCAGCTCTTCTCCGATCCATATCGCAGCTGCCCACGCACCTCGTCAGGTGGCCTATTTGCAGTCGCGATGTCAGTGATCCTGAACGGGTAGACGAGCATGCCGATGCGTTCATCGGACGCGAGTTGAACGCCCAGGTACACAGGCGCACGACTCGCGTCGCTCGCGTACAGGACTCGTCCGCCCGACGCCTCTACGGCATTGACCAGGAAATCGTGGAGATCGGCGCGGTTCTGCGCGCGATAGACCTCGCCGAACGACCGCCCTGCGATCAGTTCTTTTGCCACCTTGTTTCCTCAACGGTGAACGGACAGCTCCCCAGAGACCCGTATGTCGGTGGCCTCGGCCAGACTCCTCTCGACGATACTAGTTACTGGGCGCGGCTGGCCGTAGCCAGCGAGCACTTACCGAACTGAGGTACCTGATGGGTGAACAACTTCCAGTCATAAGCCTGTTCTCGGGCGCAGGTGGGCTGGACCTCGCCGTCGAACGCGCCGATGCAGATCTGCTCGCGCCCGCGGACGAAGGCAGTGGCCTTCTCAGAGTGGCTGTCGCCACCGACTACGACGACCAGGCGTTGGATACGCTCCGAGACAATTTCGACCGCGCGGCTACGCTCTCGGGCGACATCCGCACTATAGCTACAGACCAGATTCTGGGGACTGCTGGCCTGCGGCCGTCCGAGCCTGTCCTTGTAGTGGGGGGCCCGCCTTGCACGCCCTTTAGCAAGTCCGGTTTCTGGCTCGAACAGAAGCGAGAGAGTCGCGATCCGAACGCGTCACTTCTCGACGAGTACGTGCGCGTCGTCCGTGAGTCTCGCCCAGAAGCATTCGTCCTCGAAAACGTCCAAGGCCTTACGTACAGCACCCACAAACACCAGTTTGAGCGTCTCCTCAGATCGCTGGGAGAACTCGGGTACAACCCGCAATGGAAGGTCCTGCTTGCGGCTGACTACGGAGTCCCGCAGTTGCGTCGGCGGGTCTTCGTCGTGGGACGACGAGACGGCCAGCGGTTCGAGTTTCCTGAACCAACACACTCGGGTCGGAGCGAACGAGACCGCACGATCGACACCACAAAGATTCCGCATGTAACGGCTGGTGAGGCATTTCGGGGCCTCCCGGCAAGCTTGCGCGTAACCGAGGACGAGATCGTTGACGGCCGGTACGGGGAACTCGCCGCGGAAGTTCCCCCGGGACAAAACTACCTGTGGCATACCGACCGCTACGGCGGCCGAAACGAATTCGAGTGGCGCAGCCGCTATTGGACGTTCCTGCTTCGCCTAGACCCCGCGCGACCGTCCACGACGTTGCAAGCGCAGCCCGGGCCATGGGTGGGGCCATTCCATTGGGAGAACATCCGCACGAACGATGGACTGGAGCGAGCACGTAGGCTGCGGGTTTCCGAGATGCTTCGACTGATGTCCTTCCCGGATAACTTCCGCATCGCTGGCAGCCGTGCCGACGTGCAACGCCAGTTGGGAAACGCCGTGCCTCTAGAACTCGGCAAGGCCGTTATCAAGGCGCTCATGACTCAGCTTGGCTATGTCAATGAGCACGCGCCGGTTCTGATCGCGTCCGGCTGAAAACATCCGTGTAGTCCTCACGTTGTCCTCTGAGAACCGACGGCCACTCGCCCCTGCTGCTACGTTCTCCTCATGCCGTCCCCCGCAACGCTGCAGGCCCTTCGCGAATTCGCCGTCGAACGTGACTGGGAGCAGTTCCACTCCCCTGAGAACCTCGCAAAGTCGATCTCGATCGAGGCGGCCGAGCTGCTCGAGCTGTTCCAGTGGGGGCAGACGCCCGATCAGACTCGCGTAGAAGAAGAGCTCGCCGACGTGCTCACCTACTGCTTCCAGATGGCCGCGAGGATCGGCGTCGACATCGATGAGATCGTGCTGAGCAAACTCGAGAAGACACGCGCGAAGTATCCGGTCGAGCTGTCGAAGGGCCGCATCACCAAGTACACCGACCTGCGGCCATGACCGAGTTCAGCATCGAGCGGCTCCCCTTCGAACGGCAGCATGTTGACGCGTGGGGACGCAGCGACGCGCAGCACACCGACTGGCCGGTCGTCTACGTGCTCGACAGCTCGGGCCGCAGCAAGAAGCTCTATGTCGGCGAGACGGTGAACGCGGCATCCCGCATGCGGCAACACCTCGCCAGCTCGAAGAAGAACGAGGGCCTCGAGTCGATCCGCGTCGTCATCGGCGAGCGCTTCAACAAGTCCGTCTGCCTCGACCTCGAATCGCATCTGATCCGCTGGTTCCACGGTGACGGTCAGTACAGCATCCTGAACGGCAACGACGGACTCAGCGATGCGCGCTACTACGACCGCGACATCTACCGCGAGTCATTCCGCGATGTCTTCGAGGCGCTGCGCGCCGAAGGTCTGTTCAGCCGCAGCATCCCGCAGATCGAGAACAGCGACCTCTTCAAGCTCTCGCCCTTCAAGGCGCTCACCGACGATCAGGCCATCGCGATCGAAGACATCGTCGAGGGCCTGCTGGACGATCTGCAGCATCCGGATATCCAGTCAACACTCGTCGTGCAAGGCGACCCCGGCACCGGCAAGACGATCATCGCGATCTTCCTGATGAAGCTTCTCGCCGACATCCGCGACTACCAGGACCACGACGACGTTCAGCCCGACTCGATGTTCGCCGAGTTCTTCACGACCGACAATCGAGAGCTGCTGCGCGATCTGAAGATGGCGCTCGTGATCCCGCAGCAGTCACTGCGCCAGTCCGTGCGGCAGGTGTTCAACAAGACGCCGAAGCTCGACCCGGCGATGGTGCTCACGCCGTTTCAGATCGGGGAATCGGATGCCCTCTTCGACCTGATCCTGGTCGACGAGACGCATCGGCTGAACCAGCGCGCGAATCAGGCTTCGGGTGTCCAGAACAAGAAGTTCCGCGAGATCAACGAGAAGCTGTTCGGCTGGGACGATCCGACGCGCACCCAGCTCGACTGGATCAAGGAGCGCAGCCGCCACCAGTTGCTGCTCGTCGATGGAGCGCAGAGTGTTCGGCCGCACGACCTCGCGCCGGCGACTCTCGAACAGGAGCTTCGGGATGCCAAGGACTCGCACCGCCACTTCCGGCTGACCACGCAGATGCGGGTGCGCGCCGGTGCGGACTACGTCGAGTACATCCGTGCGCTTCTTCGCGACGAGCATGCGGAAAGGCCGGACCTCGGGGACTACGACCTGCGCTTGTTCGACGACCTCGGCGAGATGCGTCGCGCGATACGAGCTCGCGACCGCGAGATCGGGCTGTCACGCATCGTCGCCGGATATGCGTGGGACTGGGTGTCGCGCCGCGATCCCTCGGCGTTCGACATCGAGATCGACGGCGAGCGGATGCGCTGGAACAGTACCGACAAGGACTGGATCAACGCTCCCGAGTCGCTGGAGGAGGTCGGCTCGATCCACACCGTGCAGGGGTACGACCTGAACTACGCCGGCGTGATCATCGGGCCGGATCTGCGTGTTGGTTCGGACGGGGCGATCGTCGCTGATCGCGAGGCATACCGCGACAAGAAGGGCAAAGAGAACACCGGGCATCTCAAGGACGCCTTCGGCGACGACGATCTACTCGTGTTCATCCGGAACATCTACGGGGTTCTGCTCACTCGTGGGATGCTCGGCACGTATGTGTATGTGTGTGACGCAGGATTGCGGGAGCGGCTTCAAGGCTGGCTCGAGTAAGGGTTCTCGGCCACTGCTTCTTATGCCAGAGTGTCGCCATGTGGGACACGTTCCTTCCCGATCTGTTGATCGCGTTCATCGGCGCCATCTTCACCGTGGCCATCGCGTACGCCACGTACAAGTTGAATGCGGCCCAAGAAGAAGCGAGAGCGCTCAATTCCTTGATCGCTGAACTGCATCGTCGACGTGCACTCAGACCTAGCGACGAGCAGCCCATCCGAGGGGCGGCCAGCTCAGACGACTATGACCGTGTGAATCAAAGCGTTCTCAGCATGCGCTCCGAGATTCGGGCAGCGCGAGACCGGGTCGGGCAACGGGAGTCTATTCAGCTTCCGCTGTCGGAGATGAGACGCGCCTGCAACACATACCTCAGGCGCAGTGCTGCGCAGCCGGAGCTATACGCGCGATTTGTCGGCGACCTTCGCAGAGAACTCGACCGTCAGGTCGAAAAACTCGCGGCTGCGAGGAAAGGCGTGAATCACCTCGTTCCGGGCGAGGGCGCCGGGTACTGATTTGCGTTGCCGTCATTTCCGATACTCGCCCGATCCCATGTTCGTGCGGGCCAGCGTCCTGGTGTCACGCCTCACCACGCGCTGCTCAGCGACGAAGCGCACCACAGTCCCAACCACCGCAATCACCAGCGCCACGACAACCGGCAGCACCTCCACCCCGAGCGCCATCGGGAATGCGGGGGTCGCGCTCGCCTGCGAGAAACCACATTCCGCGTGAGGCATCACGGCACCACGCATGTCCCATGCCGAATGTGGTTTCTCACGGTCGCGACGCAGTCAGCGCATGCGTGAAAGCTGCCACGGCGGCAGCACACCACTCGGCCCGCGCACGACCGTGCGCTGCGCGCCGAGCCCGGTGATGCTCGCCTCCATCACGTCACCGTCACGCAGGAACCGCTTCCAATGCGAGCCGTTGCCCGCCGGCGATCCCGTGATCAGCAGGTCGCCCGGTCGCAGAATCGCCACCGACGACGCGTACGAGATGAGGCTCGGGATGTCGAAGAGCAGATCATCCGTCGTCGCATCCTGCATGACCTCACCGTTCAGCGTCAGACGGATTCCCAACGCCGTCGGATCCGCCACGAAACGGGCGGGAACGAGGTAGGGACCTGTCGGGAAGAACGTCGGCTGATTCTTAGCGCGGAACCAATCCGTGCCGATCAGCGCCATGTCGTTGCGTGGCACGAGCGTCCGCGACGTGATGTCGTTCACGATCGTGTACCCGGCCACGTAGTCGAATGCGTCTTCGGGAGCCACCCTGTGTGCGGTGCGGCCGATCACCACGCCGAGCTCGAGCTCCCAGTCGACCTGCTCACCGACATCCGGAAGCTGCACGTCGTCGTAGGCGCCCGACACCGCCGATGGGATGCCGGTCCACACGTACGGGTCGCCGGACCGCCGACGCTCATCGTTCTCGACCGCCGCCTCGGCCCAGAGCTCGCCGTCCGTCGCGTCGGAGCGCCCCAGACGATGCGCGACGCTCATCTGCAGAATGTGCTCGCGATAGTTCGCCCCGGCGGCGAGGATCGGCCCCACCGGCTGCACCGGGGGGAGAGTGCGCACTGCGTCGAGCGGGCGACCCTCGAGACCGGCGAGCGCAGCCGCATCCGCCGCCACGGCGGCGATCACGTCGAGGGCGGCATCCCACTCAGCGAACAGGTCACCGGTCTGGCGGATGCCGGGCAGCACCGCCCTGACGTCGTAGACGCGATCCGCGACGACGAACCCCGGGAACGCGCCGCCGTCGGCCTCGAACGTGCCGAACGCGAAGCCATCGCTCACCTGGTCAGTGGGCGCAGTCGTCATGGGAAGTCCTTCCTTCAGAGATGGGCGACAGTGCCCACACACTCCACCATCGACGGGGAGCGCTCCTCAGAGGAAGGCGCTTTCGGTCATGACGATCATCGGATTTCGCGATGACCCGACCCGTGCCTGGCCCCGCGTCACCTGACCGTCACGCGGCGGCGAGACCCTCCAGCGCCAGATCGAACGACGCACGCATCGACGCCGCGTCGAACGATCCCTCCTGAAACAGGAGTCGGAAATAGATCGGCGCATAGATCCGCTCGGCCAGCTCATCCGCCGTCCGATCGCCGCGCATCGCGCCTTCCTCGATCGCACGTTCGATCAGCACCTTGACCGCCTCGCGACGCGGCCGCCAGAAGTGTTTCTTGAACTCCTCGAGGGTGGCAGGGTCGTACTGGCATTCGGCGATCAGCTGCGCCATGAGCCGGCCCTCGTACCCCGCATACACGGCGGCGAGCGATGTCAGGTGCTCGCGCAGCGCGTCGATCGCCGGAAGGTCGTCGCGCACCGGGGTCGCGAGAATGTGGTTCTCGAGGAAGGTGTCGATGATCACCGCGGCCTTGTTCGGCCACCAGCGGTAGATCGTCGTCTTGCTCACCCCGGCCTCGCGCGCGATCCGTTCGATGGACAGCTGCTGGATCGACATCGATTCCGGTTCGCGCTCATCGAGCAGCTTCATGATGGACTGCAGGATCGCCTGCCGGCTGTGCTCACTCCGGATCGCCATGGACCGGCCCCTTTCAGAGAAGACTCATCCGATACGATACGTCCACTTGATTCCTTCTCCGTCAGCGACGGCCCGGTTGGGCAGCCTTCTCTCGCGCGAACTCGGCGTACTCCGCGAGCAGGCCCGCATCGTCGACACTCCCCAGGTCTGCGACGTCCGCAAGGGCGGCGCCCTGCAGCAGACGCTTCACGGGCACCTCGAGCTTCTTTCCCGTGCGCGTGTGGGGGATGCCGCGCATGACGATGATCTCGTCGGGCAGATACCGGGGCGAGAGCTGCTTGCGGATCGCCGCGACGACGGCATCCTTGACCGCCTGCTCATCAGCGCCCGCGCGCAGCGTGAGGAACAACGGCATGTAATAGCCCTCGTCACCGATCTCGGCTCCGATGACCATCGCCTCGGCGACCTCGGGCAGCGCCTCGACCACCGCATAGATGTCGGCAGACCCGAGCCGGATGCCGTTGCGATTGAGCGTGGAGTCGGAGCGCCCGAGAATGCGGATGCCGCGTTCGGAGAACTCGATGAAGTCACCGTGTCGCCAGACGCCCGGGTAGTGGTCGAAGTAGCTGGCGCGATATCGCGCACCGTCGTCATCGCCCCACAGCCGCAGCGGCATGGACGGAATCGACTCGGTGACGACCAGCTCGCCCGTACCGGTCGCCGGCCGACCTTCGGCATCCCACGACTCGACCTTCACCCCCAGCGCGGGCGCCTGGATGTATCCCACTCGCACTGGCTCGGTGGGCGCGCCGCCGACGAAGCATCCGACGATGTCGGTGCCGCCGCTCATCGAGACGAGCCACACATCGCCGACGCCGCGATACACCCAGCGGAAGCCGTCGGACGACAGCGGCGAGCCTGTCACCTGGATCTCGCGCAGTGCCGACAGATCGTGATCGCGCCCGGGCGACAGACCCTCCTTCGCGCACGCATGCACGAATCCCGCGCCGACGCCGATGACCGCGGCACGCGTCTGCGCCGCGACCTGCCACACTCGATCGATCGACGGGAAGGTGGGGTTGCCGTCCACGAGGACGGCGACCGCCCCCGCCCCGATGGCACTCGCGAGCGTGTTCCAGACGACCCAGCTGGTCGAGGCCACTCCGAAGTAACGATCGCCCTCACGCACGTCGCCGCCCAGGATCAGGAGCTTGAGCTCCTCGAGCAGCGCGCCGCCGTGACCATGCACGATGCCCTTCGGGATGCCGGTGGTGCCCGACGAGAACAGCACCCAGAGCGGGTCGCTGAACTCGACCTCGAGGTACACCGGCTCGACGCCGTCACGCACCACGTCAGCCCACATCGCACCCGGCGCGCCCACATCGGGGATCGGGACGGTGGGTGCGCTCTCGCCGACCCACACCACCTGCTCGAGGGTCGGAAGTCCTGCCACGACCTCGGCGATCTCGCCGCCGCGGTCGCGGTCGACCCCGCCGAGACGGTAGCCGGGCGCCGCGATCAGCACCTTCGGCTCGAGCTGCGCGAACCGAGACACGATTGCTCCCGAACCGAACTCCGGCGAGCAGACGGCCCAGACCGCGCCGATCGACGCGGTCGCGAGCAGGCCGATCACCGCTGCGGGGATGTTCGGCAGCACCGCCACCACTCGATCGCCAGGGCCGACGCCGAGCGAGCGCAGGTGCGCGGCGAGCGCGCCGACGCGCCCGCGGAGCTCGTCGAACGAGATCTCCTCGGTCGAGCCGTCTTCTGCGACGGCGATCAGCGCCTGCCCGTCTCGTCCGTCGAGCAGGTGCCGAGCGAAGTTCAGGGTGCGCCCGGGGAACCAGCGTGTGTCGGGCATCGGTCGCCCATCGCACACCTCCCCGGCGGATCCGCCCATCCGCACCCCGGCGAAGTCGGCGAACTCCGACCAGAACAACTCCGGCTGCGAGACGCTCCACTCCCACAGTGCCCGGTATCCCTCGCCGACGGCGATGCCGCGGCCACGCAGGAACGCGGCGAACCGCTCGGTGCCGCTGCGCTCTGCCTCAGACGGATCAGGGCGCCAGATGATCTCGCCCTCCGCGGCGGACGGGTCGACGATCACGCCGGTTCCACCGCTTTCGCCTCCGTGCGCGCCAGGGCGATCTCGCTCGGAGCGATCGGGTCGGTGCCGACCAGCACGAACAGCATCCGTGCCGTGCGGTCGGTGCGGTTCGACCAGGCGTGCGCGGTCGCACGCTGCACGGCGACGTCTCCAGCGCGCATGGTGACCTCGCCCTCGTCGACGAGCAGCGTGATCTCGCCTTCGAGCACGACGGCGTAGTCGATCGACTCCGTCCGGTGGAACCAGAAGTGCTTGCCGGCGCTGTGCTCCTCACCGGCCTCGCGCTCCTCGTGCGCCCCGATCTCGTCGAACACGGCGTCGCCGGCGTTCTTCGGGTACACGGCATCCGGCGGGAAGTCCGCGATGCGCACGACCGTCTCGCCCACCGCGGGAAAGTCGATCTGAGCGCCGGCAGGCGCCGGGTCGACGTCGGTCACGTGATCGACCGCACCGGCGGGGGTGAACCAGGCGACGGTCGCCCCGAATCCCGGGATGCTGTCGGAGCTGAAACTGTTCGGCGCATCGGCATCGTCGAACAGGATCACCGCGCGACCCTGATCATCGTGGCCGGTGACGACCCGGCGGACGGGCTTGCGCGCCACGGTCAGGCCTCCTCGAAGGGGTAGGGCTGCGGGGTCGGCCACCAGGCGGGCGACTCCTTCTCGGCCGCGATGCGGTTGCGCATCGTGCCGACGCCTTCGAGCTCGAGCTCGAGCACGTCACCCGGCTGCAGGAAGCGACCGAGCTCGACCCCCGCCCCGAACGCCATGGTGCCCGAACCGATCAGGTCGCCGGGCTGGATGCCGTTGAGCTGCGAGGCGTACGCGACGGTCTCTTCCGGCGTCCAGATGAAGTCCTCCACTCGCGTGTCCGACCACACCTCGCCGTTCACGCGCACCTGACCGGTGAGTCCGATGATCGAGGGGATCTCGTCCAGCGTCGTGATCCACGGCCCGATCCCGTACGCGAAGTCCTTGGAGTGCTGCGCGCCCATGCCGATCGGCGACTCCAGCTTCTGCACGTCGCGCAGGCTCCAGTCGTTGAAGATCGTGATGCCGAAGACGTGCTGCCAGGCGTCCTCGGGCGCAAGGTTTCGGCCCGACCGGCCGATGACGTATCCGATCTCCAGCTCGTAGTCGAGCTGCTCCGTGAAGCTGGGGAACGGGATGGTCTCGTCATGGCCGAAGATCGTCGATGTGGTGCCCTTGAAATAGCCGGGCCGTTCGTAGACCTCGCGAGCAGGCAACGACTTCATCACGTTGCCGAAGAAGTTCTTGATGTGCCCGTTGAACGTCAGCGAGTCGCGGATCACGGGCGGCTTGAGCGCCGCGGTCCACGTGACCTCGTCGATCGCGAGGGAGGCGTCGTCTCCGACGTCGAGAGCGTGGTGAGCGGCGTCGAGGAAGAAGTCACCGAGCGAGATGCCCTCAGTCAGATCGCCGAACGTGGCACCCGCGAGGCGCCGCGCGGCGTCGACGGTCGCGCCGCCGCGCTGCAGGCGCAGTGCGTGCGCCTTGCGCAGATCGATGACGCGTCCGGCTTCGGGCTGTGCGGCGACGACGCGGGTCTCACGGCCGTCCGGGCCGTCGACGACGATGCGTCCGAGTTTCATGGTGGACCTCCTTCGGTTCACTGCTTCCCTCAAGAATACGATACGAACAGTATCGAATGTCAAGACGGAGGATGCCGACGTGTCGCGCGACCGGGTCGCGTCACATGGTCGCGCTCGCCCCACCGTCCACGGAGATGTCGATCCCGGTCACCCAGGCGGACTCGTCGGAGGCCAGGTACAGCCCGGCATACGCGACGGCGATGGGCTCGCCGGGCCGCCCGTCGATCGTGCGTGACACGATCGACGCCACCGGAGCATCCGATCCGAGCTCGCGATACATCGCCTGTATCGGGGGAGTTCCGATGACGCCAGGGCTCACCGAGTTGACGCGGATGCCGACGGCGATCCCCTCGGCGGCGAGCTGACGCGTCATGGCGACCACCGCACCCTTCGCCGCGGCGTGCGCGGCCTGAGGCAGCGTGCGCACCCCCTGATGGGCCGCCCCGGAGCCGATGTTGACGACCGCCCCGCCCGTGCGCGCCAGATGCGGCCAGGCGATCTGCGTGGCGTGCCAGACGATGTCGAGCTCGTTGCGGATGGTGAACGCATAGTCTTCGGGAGGCTGGGTGGCGAAGGGCGCGAAACGCGGGGCGCTGGCGTTGTTGTACAGCACGTCGATGCGGCCGTATCGCTGCGCCGCCGCGTCGATCCAGCGCTGAACCTCGACGCGATCGGCGAGATCGAATGCCGCGACGTCGATCTCGCCGCCCTGCTCCTCGACCAGTCGCGCCGTCTCCGCGGCATCCGCAGCGTCCAGCGTGCAGCCGACGACCGTCGCCCCCTCGCGCGCGAAGAGCTGCGCGGTCACGCGTCCCATCCCACTGCCGACTCCGGTCAGCAGCACCACCTTGCCTGCCAGGCGACCTTCGGTCATCGTCGTCTCCCTTCGCTGATCAGCGAAGTCAGCACACCACGGGCGTCGGCGTTCACGGCCGGAGTGTGCCGTGGATGCACACCCTCGTGCAGGCGCGGCACATTCCGCACGCGCGCGGAGCGGGCCGGGCTAGAACGGAGCACACCCGACCCCCACTCAAGGAAGAGACGAGGAACCATGTCCATCGACACGTCCACCCATCGGCCCACGCCTCCTGGCGTGACTCGCGCAGAACTGGATCAGGCCATCGCCGCGTTCGCGGCCGCGATCGGCGACGGGAAGGTGAGCACCGAGGAGGCGGTGCTGCAGGACTTCCAAGACCCGTTCCAGGTGCCCGGCACCGCGACGACCCTCCCCTCGGCCGTCGTCAGCCCGCGCAGCACCGAGGATGTTCAGGCCGTCGTCCGCATCGCGAACCAGTACCGCGTTCCGCTCTGGCCGATCGCCCGCGGCAAGAACAACGGCTATGGCGGCGCGGCACCCTGGGTGCCGGGGGCCGTGATGGTGTCGTTCAAGGAGATGACGAAGGTCGAAATCGATCCCGAACTCGGCTATGCGATGGTCGAACCCGGCGTCAGCTGGTTCGACCTGCACGACGCGATCGAGGCGGGAGGGCACGACCTCGCGGCATCCATCGTCGACATCGGCTGGGGCGGGGTCGTCTCGAACACCCTCGAGCACGGTCTGACGTACATGCCCAACTCGATCGATCAGGCTGCGCACTGCGGCTTCGAGGTCGTCCTGCCGAACGGCGAGCTGTACCGCACGGGTTCCGGCGGTATGGACGACAACCCGACCTGGCCGCTGTACAAGCGCGGCCTCGGGCCGACCACCACCGAGCTGTTCATGCAGTCGAACTTCGGCATCGTCACGAAGATGGGCTACTGGCTGATGCCGAAGCCCGAGGTCTACATGCCGCTGTGGCTGCAGCTGTGGGATGACGCTCAGATGCCGGCGGTGGTCGATGCGCTGCGCTCCCTGATGCTCGACGGCACGATCGACATGCGCCCGCAGCTGTCGAACACCCTGTGCATGGCGTCGATGCTCAGCGCACGCTCGGACTGGTACGACGGCGACGGCCAGATTCCCGAAGAGGTCATCGATCGCATCGCGAAGGAGCTCGGTCTCGGCCGATGGATGATGCGGTTCGCCCTGTACGGCGATGAGGCGGTCGTGGATCACAACTTCGCGAAGCTCAAGAAGCGGTTCGAGTCGATTCCGTCTGTGTCGGTGTTCGGGGAGAAGCACGGCGCTGATGCGTGGGAGACGCTGCCGAACCCGCACGAACGTGTGCAGATCGGCGTGCCCAGCCTCGATCTGTACAAGATGGCCGGCTGGTCAGGAGGCGATGAGGGCGGTCACGTCGACTTCTCGCCCGTGATTCCGCTGACTGCGTCGCACGCGCGCAAGGCGCAGGAACTGTTCCGGTCGCTGTGCCACGAAGCGGGGCTGGACTACCTCGGCGGGATGCTGCCGATCAACGCGCGATCGACGACCTTCATCAACGTCATCCCGTTCGACACCAAGAACCCCGACCAGGTGCACCGCGCGTACGAGCACGCCAAGCACATGGTCGAAGTGGCCGGCAAGATGGGCTACGGCGAATACCGTGCGCACCCGTACTTCGCCGACGTCGCGATGGAGCAGTTCGGGTTCAACGACCACGCGCAGCTGCGCCTGAACGAGACGCTGAAGGACACCCTCGATCCGAACGGGATCATCGCCCCCGGCAAGTCGGGCATCTGGGGTTCTCGGCTGCGTGCGGAGGGCTATCCGCAGCGGTGAATCTTCGCGACAACTGACTGCGCCCGGGGCTGTGCCCGGGGCGCAGTCTTGCGGCGACGCAGGCGTTCAGCCGGCGGCGCGCATCTGGCCGGGCGACTGCCCCCATGCGCGACGGAAGGCGCGCGCGAAGCTCGCCGGATCGCGGTAGCCCCATCGAGAAGCGACCTCCGAGACCGGGCGGTCGGTGCTGCGCAGTTCCTCGGCGGCCGATTCCAACCGCTGCTGCCGGATCCAGGCCGATACGCCGCCGGCGGCTGCGAACTGCTTGTGCACGTGCCGGGTCGACACGTGGTGCGCCCCGGCGATGCGCGACGGACCGAGATCGGCGTCGCTCAGGTGCTCGAGCGCGTAGCGCCGCATCCGGGCGGCAAGGGCATCGGATGCCGCGGCCGCATCGTCGCCACGCCGGAACAGGTTCAGCACGACCGGCAACAGCATGTCGGCGACCGCGTCGCCGTCGCGGCCGGTCAGTCCGGGCCCCTCGGCCATCATCTCGGCACCAGAGAACAGCGGAACGGCCAGCCGAACCACGGGATCGCGACCGCCGTGCACACGCTCTGCGGCACGCGCGGCGATCGCGTCAGCGCGGCCACCCAGCACCCAGCGCGGGAAGCTCAGCACCATCACGTCGAAGCCGACCGGCGCCTCGAACGACGAGGGCCGCGAGGTGTCCTGCACCGCCAGATCACCGGCACGCAGTTCGCACGACCGCCCGTCCTGCTCGACGATGCAGCATCCGCGGCGCACCAGGTACAGCAGGATGCTCTCGGGGTCGGCCGACGCGATCATGCCGCGCGTGCGCGCGACGCGATGCGGCGGGCCGCTGATCGACCGCACCAGGAGAGGCCCCACCGCCCCTCCCGCCAGCCGGGCATCGAACGTCGCCGAGCCGAAGGACTCGACGCGCATCGGGAAGTAGTGCTCCGCGATTCCGGCTGCCCAGTACTCGGTCCGCTCCGTCGGCGACACCGCTCTGGTGTCGAGTATCATCGACATCGTCGAGTCCCTTCGACTGCCAACACGCAACGCGAGTGTCGGGGCGGGCCGCGCGGCGACCCGCCCCCGCGCGTCAGTTCGCGCTCTGCGGCCCGTTCGCCGGGTTCGTGAAGAACTCGGCGGTCTGCTCGTCGGTGAAGTACACCCCGTCCGGAGCGAGGTCGGTGCCGTCGCTCTCGGACCAGGAGTCATCGACGACCTCGGCGAGGTTGTCGTCATTCACGACGTACGGCGCCCACACGACGTGGTTCAGCTTGGGCCCCGCCCCCGCGAGCACCTTCACGCCGACCTGCGCGGCCATCTTCGCCATCGCGATCGGAGGGGTCGCCGTGCCGAAGTACGGGTAGTCGGGGTTGGCTGCGGCATACGCGGCCATGCCCTGCGACGCACCGACGTCCTGGATCGGCGGCACCGGCTGCCCTGCCTGGGCGAACGCATCGCGGATCGCCCAGCCCATCGTGCCGGCCTGGATGACGGCATCCACCCCCGCCGGGTTTGAGGCGAGGTACTGCACGACGGCCTGCTGCGCGAGCGGCGGCTGGAAGAGCCCCTGCACCGAGCCGACGACGTCGATCTCGGGGCATTCGGCGAGCGCGTAGTCGCGACCGGCGTCCCAGAAGGCCTGGTTCGGGATGCCGGGCACTCCGGTCACCTCGAGCACCGATCCGGAGCCGCCGATAGACTCGAACACGCCCGATGCCGTGGTCATCGACTGCAGCACGGCGTTGTACGTCACCGAGATCGCGTTGGGGCTGTCGATCGGCACGACGACCGAGACGACTGGGATGCCGGCGTCGTGGGCCTCGTCGACGAGATCGATCGCGGGCTCCGGCGCGGCCGGGTTGAAGAAGATGATGTCGGGCTTGAGCGAGATCGCCTGGCCGAACTGCTGGAGCTGCCCGGGCACGTCGGTCGGATCATTGGGCGCGACGTTCAGGATCACGTCGACACCGGCGTCCTCCAGCGCCTTCGCGAGGGTCTCCTGGTACACGGCGATGAACGGGGCCGCGGGCGCCTGCCCCACGATCGCGGCCGTGAAGCCGTCGGTTTTCTCGGACTTCCAGTCGGCCCATGCCGACTTCTGGAGTTCGAACGGGTAGCCGTTGTATCCGTCCTTGATCTCGGCGGAGAGGTCGTCGAGCAGGCCGTCGGGGTCGTTCGCACCGACCTGCGGCACGGCACCGCAGCTGCCGGCGGCGGGACTCGCGCCGTTCCCGGCGTTCTGGTCGCCGCCGGCCGGGGCCGAGCATCCTGCGAGGGTCAGCACTCCGAGAGCGACGAAGGCCACAGCGGTGGCCCCGTAGCGGCGGAAGCGAGTGGGCTTCACCATTTTTCAAGCTCCTCATCGGGTAAGCGCATCGTTGCGCGGGGCCAGACTAGACACATTCGATACGGTTCGTCTAGTTTTGAATGTGACACGCGATGCTGCGTGCCCCACGCTCACCGAGGAGATCCGAGATGTCCCATACCCGCGACGGCCTTCATCTGGCCGACGTGAGCAAGAGATTCGGGGCCACCCGCGCCCTTGTCGAGGCCAGGCTCGACGTGGCACCCGGCGAGATCCACACGCTTCTCGGCGAGAACGGCTCCGGAAAATCCACCCTCGTCAAGATCATCGGAGGGGCGCACCGTCCCGACAGCGGCGTGTTCACGTTGGACGGCACCGAGCTCGCCCTGGCGAGCCCGCGGGGCGCCGCCCGCCACGGGATCGCGGTGGTGTTCCAGGAAGTGCTGACCGCCGCCAGCCAGTCGGTCCTGCAGAACATCTGGCTCGGCTCCGACGGGGTCTTCCGCCGACGTCGCAGCGCCGCCGCGCAGCGCCGAATCGCTGCAGAGACCCTCGGCAGGCTCGTCGACGGCATCGATCTCGATATGCCCGCAGGCCTGCTCTCGCTGTCCGAGCGCCAGGCGGTCTGCATCACGCGCGCACTCGTGCGCGCCCCCCGGGTGCTGGTTCTCGACGAATCGACCGCGGCTCTGGATGTTCTCACCCGCGACCGACTGTTCACCGAGATGCGCCGCCTCGCCGACGAAGGTGTCAGCATCCTGTTCATCTCGCACCGGATGGACGAAGTCCTCGAGGTGTCCGACCGCGTGAGCGTGCTGCGCTCGGGTCGCACGGTGTCGACGGTGAACCGCGAAGAAGTCAGCGTCGAGCGCCTCGTCGCCGACATGACCGGCACGTCGGGACAGTTCGAGCGCACGGATCGGCACCGCCAGCTCGGCGACGTCACGCTGCGCACCGAGGGTGTTCGGCTGTCGACGCACTCCGCACCCATCGACTTCGCCCTGCGCGCCGGCGAGCTCGTCGGCGTGGCCGGACTCGAGGGCCACGGTCAGGACGCGTTCCTGAAGCGCCTCGCCGGCGTCACCGCAGGCGATGGCACCGTGACACGCGTACTCAGCCCCGACATCGACGTGAGGTCGGGCAACGGCGCGAAGCTGGGTGTCGCCTACCTGCCCCGTGAGCGCCGCGGGGAATCGCTGTTCGAGCCGATGTCGATCGTCGAGAACTTCGCCCTGGCGACATTCGCTCAGGACCGCCGGGGTGCGCTGCTGAGCGCCCGACGGATGTCGGCGCGCTTCGCGGAATTCGTGCGCTCCATGAGCATCCGGCTGGGGTCGACGAGAGACCCGATCTCGAGCCTGTCCGGCGGCAGTCAGCAGAAGGTGATGCTGGCACGCTGGCTCGCCGCCGACCCGAAGGTGCTGCTGCTGAACGATCCCACCCGCGGAGTCGACATCATGACCAAACGCGAGATCTACGCGACTCTGGAAAGGCTCTGCGCCGACGGGATGAGCGTCGTCATGCTCTCGAGCGAGGTCGACGAGCTCGTCGAGCTCGTCGACCGCGTCATCGTGTTCCGCGACCAGGAGCTGTTCGCCGAGATCCCCCGTGCGGACCTCACCACCGAGACCGTCGTCGCCGCGTACTTCGGCCAGCGGATGGGGATGGCGGCATGAGCGGGATGCTGCGGATGCTGCAGCGGCACTCCTGGGCGTTCGCGGGAGTGCTCGCGGTCATCCTGCTCGCGGTGAATCTCGCGGTGAGCCCCGCCTTCCTCGCACCTGATCGACTGCCGGCGACGCTCGCGACGCTCGCACCCTTCGTGCTGGTCGGCTTCGCGTCGACTCCGGCGATCCTGTCCGGCGGCATCGATATCTCGGTCGGCCCCCTCGCCACCTTCGTGAATTGCCTGTTCGTCGCCGTGCTGCTTCCTGCAGGCCTCGGGGACTGGTACACCGCCATACCTCTGCTGCTGATCAGCTCTGCTCTGATCGGCACGGCGACCGGTCTGCTGGTGACGGTGGTGCGGCTGCATCCGGTGGTCGCATCGACCGGCATGCTGTTCATCCTGATCGGCCTGTCGATCACGATCTCGAAGAACCCCGTCTCGGCGAGCGCGAACTGGTCGACGTCGCTCGCCCGATCCGTCGGATGGGTGCCTGGAGCAGCCATCACGATCGGCATCGTCGCGGTCGCCTGGTTCCTGCTGCGACGCACGTCGTACGTCAGCAACCTCCTCGCCACCGGCGAGAGCGACATCTCCGCGTACGGCTCTGGTGTGAACATCACCCTCGTGCGCACCCTCGCATACACGCTCGGCGGGCTGTTCGCAGGCGTCGGCGGCGTCGCCCTGTCGGCGCTGCTGCAGTCGTCACAGTCATCGCTCGCCAGCACCTACGCGCTTCTCGGACTCGCCGCCGCCGTCCTGGGCGGCACGGCACTGGGCGGTGGCAAGGGCGGGCTGCTCGGCACCTTCTTCGGCGCCCTGGTGCTCTTCCTGATGCAGCAACTGCTGACCGCGACGGGCGTACAGCCCAGCCTGGTGCAGTTCACCTTCGGATTCGTCCTCGTCCTCGGCGTCGTGCTCGGCGCCACCATCCTCAGCCCGCGCCGCACAGGGAGTCTGGCATGACCGACACGCTCACCGACGTCACCCGCTCGCTCACGCAGCCACCGCCTCCGCCGTCGAGTGGGATGCGGTTCCGCCGCTGGGCTGTCGAGACGCCGCTCATCCAGCTGGTGATCCTCATCGCGCTCGTCGCCGTGCTCGTCACCCTCATCCCGGCGTTCATCGCGCGGCCGCAGGCGGGCCTGGCGGTGCTCACGCTCGCGGCTCTGCTGGCCCTCGCCGCGATGGGTCAGACGCTCGTCGTGATCCTCGGCGGCCTCGACCTCGCGATCGCCGGGTACGTGACGTTCGGGGCGATGATCGCGTCCAACGCGACGAGCCGTCTGGGCTGGCCGGTGCCCGTCGCGCTGCTCGTCGTGCTGGTTGTCTGCACGGGCGTCGGCGGCGGGGTCGGGTGGCTGTGCCATCGGTTCCGCATCGAACCCCTCGTGATCACGCTGGGCGTCGGCACCATGCTCACCGGCGGATCGATGTTCATCGCGAACGGCGACTACAACGGACAGCCGCCGCAGGAGCTGCGCTCGCTCGCACAGCTCAACGGCACCACCTTCGGGCTCCCGGTACCGCCGGTCATCCTGATCGTGCTGATCCTGGGTGTGCTGCTGTGGGTGTTCCTGGCGAAGACGCCGGCCGGACGACGGCTGTACGCCACGGGCGTGAACCCCCGCGCCGCGCGCCTCACCCGCATCAACACCACTCTCGTGTGGTCTGCCGTGTTCGCGGCATCCGGGGCGCTGGCGGGAACCGCGGGCATGTTCATCGCCGCCTTCGGCGCCGGCTGGTCGCAGTCCATCGGCGACCCCTACCTGTTCTCGGGTCTCGCCGCCGTGCTCGTCGGCGGCACCACCTTCGGATCGGTGCGCGGCGGCTTCACCCGCACCGCGATCGGCGCGATGATCCTCACTGTGCTGTCGACCATCATCGTGAGCCAGGGGCTCACCGAGGCGCAGACCCGGATCGTGTACGGCCTGATCATCCTCGGGGTCGTCGCCCTGTACGGGCGCGACCGGCACGTGCGCGACCGGTTCTGAAGCACACACGAGAAAGGCGGGTCGACCATCGCTGGTCGACCCGCCTTTCTGGTGCGCAGCGACGGATTCAGGTGACGAGCCGGCCGACGAACACGGCGGACGCCTCGGTGTTGGTGAACCGCTCTTCGTCGGGCGCGAGACGATCGAGATAGTGCTCACTGGAGAACTCCTCCTCGAGCGCCGCGATCGATCGGAAGGTGATGGATCCCACCCCGTTGTAGTTCGTGCGAGCGAACCGGGTGGGCGCTGGAACCGATGCCGGGGTGTTCTCTAGTCGCAGCAGACGATCCTTCGCGCCCGCGCCCGAGAGAGCGAGCCCGGCGTGGATCTCGGTCCAGTGCTGCGCGAACTCATCGAAGCGCAGGCCCCGTCGCGCCACCGGAAGCGTGATCACGGTGATCGCCTCGGCGGCACTCGCGTCGGCTCCAGCGGACTCGCCGTCGCGCTCCCAGGCCAGCACCGGAGCACCGCCCACGGCTGCGGGTCGCCCGGCGAGCAGCTCGAGGCGCGGCGGCATCCACTCGTCGTCGAACTGCCGCGAGACCACCCAATTCGCCGCGTCGTTCTTGCGTTCCCACCAGGTCTCGAGCACCGCGTCGTAGGGCGCCGACGTCGCACCCCGCACAGCCGCGACGCCGGGCAGCGCGATGTGGATCGCGCTGCGCGACAGGCCCTCCGCAGCCAGCGGCCGGGCGCGCTCGAGCGCGAGCCATGCCGTGGCGAAGTCGTCGAGTCCGAGATCGGGGCGCCTTGTGAACAGCAGCGTCAGCTTGTACGACGGCGCCATCAGTGCGCCTTCGCCGGGCGGGCGCGCGCCGCCTTGTCGGCGATCGTCATCAGGGTGCGATTGCCGGCGGCCCAGATGAACGCGTCCTGCAGGATGTTCGAACGGCGGCTGCTCTCGTGCTCCTTGCCCATCTCAGGGTTCTTGTGGCACGCCACCGGCACCTGCAGGATGAGGCGCCGCATGCAGGAGTTGGCGTGGTCGCACCACACGATCTCGGACTCGCGGCCCTCAAGCACCTTGTTCGGGTAGTCGGGATCGGCCAGCAGCTGTCGCGCGAGCATCGTGGCGTCGACGGTGCCGTCAGTGATCGCCGCTGCAGCCTGCGCGGGTGCGGGTGTACTGCTCAGCATGAGGACGACCTCCGGTCCGAGCGCCTCACGGAAGATCTGCGGCTCGCCCTCGCGGAGCATCTTGCCCGACTCGCTCGTGACGTTGTCGCCCATGGACTCGTAGTTGCCGTCGGTGAGCACGACGAAGTCGAGGCCGGCCTTCGCGATCTCGGCGGTGACCGCCGCGAACCCCTCCGGACCCTGCCCACCGGGGACGTGATCGTTCGCGCTCAGCCGCAGGCCGAGGGCGATGTCGGGTCCGACCTCCTGCCGCACCGCGGCGACGACGTCCTTCAGCGCGCGGGCGCGGTTCTCGACCGAGCCGCCGTACTCGTCGGTGCGGAAGTTCGACAGCGGCGAGAGGAACGACGAGTAGAAGTAGCACATGTGGGCGGCGATCTCGATGCCGTCGAAGCCTGCGGCCTTGGCGCGTCGAGCCGAATCGACGACGGCCTGCTCGAGTTCCTTGATCTCCGAGACCGTGGCCTCGTGCGGTTCGGGAAGCACCCGCCCGCCCGGGATGTACACGTTGTCGGGCAGGCCGTGCGCGCCCATGTCGACGTGACGCGGCGACGCGGAAGTGATCCAGTGCCCATCCCGCGGCACGCCCATCCGCCCGAAAGCGGGGAACAGCTGCGCGAACACGGCGACGCCGGTGCCGGTCGCGTGCACGGCATCCACCAGGCGCTTGAGGTCGGGGATGAACTCGTCATCGTCGTAGCGGAGGTTGGGCGAGAACGGCGACTCACGGAACGCGCGGGCCGTGGCGACCGACCCGCCGACGAAGATCGCGCCGGCGCCTCCTTCGGCCCTGCGCCGCAGGAACGCGATCGACTGCTCACTCGGCCGGCCGTCTTCGGTCGGCTGCAGCACGGCCATCGGACCGAGGATGATGCGGTTCTTCAGTGTCAGCTTGTTGATCGTGAGCGGGGCGCCGAGCACCTCGGCGGTCGTGGCGGCAGACATGGGACTCCTCATCGAGTGGCGGTGGCAGGAAAGGGATGCACGAGCGCGTGCAGGTCGGAGCCCGGCGGCAGGACGCCGAGATCCGCGCGCATCGCCGTGAGCTGGTCGAGTCCGGCCGGATCGACCGGGCTCATGCCTGCGGTTCGCAGGGCGGCGAGCAGGTCGTCGAGCTCGGGGGTGCCGATCAGGTCGGCGCGGACGACGAGACCCTGACCGGAGAAGGCGGGGAATGCGTCCTGCACGCGGGCGACCCGAGGACGGCCTGCGGCGAGTGCTCGGTCGTCGAGCGGTGGGCCGAGAAGCGTGGCATCCACGGCCCCGGCGATGAGCGCCTCGAACCTCTCGACGACGCCGCCGACCTCGACCCATTCGACGTCGATCCCGGCGGTGCGCAGCATGTGCCGCGCGACCACGGCGAATCCGCTGTCGGGCGCGTCGACCGCGAAGCGCGCGCCCGCGAGGTCGGCGAGGGTGGTGATCTCCGGCGCCGCATGCACGCTCAGCGGAGTGGTGCGTTCGACCTGTCCGACAAGACGGACGTCGACGCCCGCCCGGGTCCATTCGAACAGGTTGTCGATGGCTGTCACGGCCAGGTCGAGGTCGCCGCTGCGCAGCCCGTCGCGCTGCGCCGGACTGCCGGTCGCGCGCACCTCCTCCAGGTGGATGCCGGTGAGCAGGCCGCTTCCTCGGGCGGCGGTCAGTACTGCCGGAGTGATGAAACTCGAGAGGATCAGCATTGCCGGCTCACACCGGGGGTGCGATGAACAGGTGGCGGTTGTCGGAGTCGTTGAACATCTCCTTGGTGATGAACTCGTCCATGTCACCGCCGGTGCCCCACTGGTCGGAGGTCTCCGGCTCCTGCACGTCGTAGATGTGCGGGTGCCAGGTGTCTTCGTCGAGCTCTTCGAGCTCGGTCGTCAACTCCATCGTGTTGCCGTTCGGGTCGACGAAGTAGGTGAAGGTGTTGTCACCCGCCCGGTGCCGGCCGGGACCCCAGATCTTGCGGTATCCGGCGCGGATGACGCGCCCGCTACCGTACATGTACTCGTCGATGCCGCGCATCTCGAAGGAGGCGTGCTGCAGCGACGCGTGCGGGCCTCGCGCGATCGCCATCGAGTGGTGCTGGGTGCTGCAGCGCATGAAGTAGAACAGGTCGCCGACGTGCGGGTGGTTGAGGGTGTCGGAGAGACGGAAGCCGAGGTGCTTCTCGTACCAGGCGCGCATCGCCTCGGGCTGGTTGGAGTTGAGCACGACGTGCGACAGGCGCACCGGGATGGCCTCGCGCTTCTCGATCTTGCGGTGCGTGCGCACGTCGACGTCGGTCGACACTTCGACCGTGCGTCCCTCCAGATCGAAGAAGCGGAAGCCGTAGCCCCCTCCCAGGGTCTGCAGCACGTCGGGCTCGCTGACGAGCTGCACCCCGGCGGTGCCGAGATCCTGCGCGAGCTTGTCAACTGAGGCGCGGTCGGCGGCGCCGAACGCGACGAGATCGAGGCGCTTGTCGTCAGAGCGACGGACACGGGTGACGTACTGCTCGGGCGAGCCCTCGGCTGCGAAGTAGACGACATCGCCGTCGTCGTGCTGCACGGTGAGGCCCCAGTGGTTCTTGTAGAACTCGATCTGCTTCTCGAAGTCGGGAACCGCGATGTCGAAGTGACGGATGTGGGTGATCGGGCTGAAAGTCATGGCGGTCTCCTAGCGGTTGTCGGCGGCGAGGGTCATGGTGCGGGCGATGGAGGGGATCCGAAGCACCAGCCGTTCGAGGTCTTCTGCGGTGTCACCGACACCGAGCACGTAGTGATCCGGACGCATCACGACCGAGGTCGCACCGGCAGCGCCGAGGATCTGATCGATCTTGAGCGGGTCGGTCAGCGTGATCGTCTCCGCGTCAGCATCCAGTGCCGCCTTGACGGCGGTGGGCAGGGCCGAGTGCACCGCACGGTCGGCTGCCACGAGGAAGTGCGCGCCGACCATGTCGTCGAGTCGGATGCCGTCGGCGAGGATCGGCTGAACGCCGAGCTTTCCGGCCCGCTCGTCGTCAGCGCCCTCGTGGAACCCCGGCCCGAGTGCGGGAGAGGTGGGCACGGCAGAGGCGCCGGGATTGTCGCGGATGTACTGGTCGCGCCCCTCGGCGACCTGCGGGTCCAGCGTCTGGACGATCACCGCCTGGTTCGCCGCGGCCTCGACCCAGAACGTGGCGTGCGGCTTGCGCTCGCTTTCGTACGTGTCGAGCAGCTCCGGGTCGGCGACCCCGCGGGCCACGAGGTCGAGCTTCCACACCAGGTTTGCGACGTCGCGGATGCCGGCGCACAGGCCCTGCCCGAACAGCGGAGGCGCCTGGTGGGCGGCGTCGCCGGCGAGGAAGATGCCGCCCACGCGCCACTGCTGAGCGATGCGCCCGCGGAACGTGTAGATGGCCTGACGGTCGGGGGTGAATCGGGCCGCAGGCAGGATGCCGCGGCTGAGCCGTTCGACGGCCGCCGGCGTGACGATCTCCTCAGGATCGTCGCCGGGAACGAGCATGAACTCCATGCGGACGCGGTCGCCGGGCAGGCGCAGCCACAGCGCCGGGCGGCTGTACCGGGCGAGCTGCACCATGTCGGTCTCGTACCCCGGGGCCCCGACCAGCTGACCGTCGACGACGAGCCACTGGGCGTCCTCGCCGTACTTGTCCCCTTCGATCCCGAGCATCCTGCGGATGTCGGAACGTGCGCCATCGGCGGCGATGACCCAGCGCGACCGGAGCACCTGCGGACGGCCGTCGACGTCGAGGGTCGACACCTGCACGCCGTCCGCCGTGTTCGCGATGTCCGTCACGGTGACACCGCAGCGCAGCTCGACACCGGGGGTGTCGGCGATCACCTGTCGCAGCAACCGTTCGATGTCGGGCTGGTGGAAGCTGATGTGGTCGTTCCACCCCTGGTCTCCGAGCCGATCCGTGGGCGCGTGCACCAGCACCTCGTCGGCCTCGTTGACGACGTCCACGTGCCGCATCGGTACGGTGACGCGCACGAAGTCGTCGGCGACTCCCAGCGACTGCAGCGTGCGCATCGTCTCGCCGTCGAAGTGCACGGCGCGCGCGGTGGGCCACATCTCGCGGTCGCGCTCCAGACCGATCGCGCTGAGCCCTGCCCGTCCCAGCATGGCCAGGGCAGTGCTTCCTACGGGGCCTCCCCCGATGACGATGACATCAGCATCGATGCTCACAGCCACTCCTTCGTGTACAAGACGTTGCGTATCGAAACGGGCTGATGCAGCACCGCGTCAAGATCGATCCTGCCCGCGCTCCGCTATCCGGGGAAGGCGGACTCCGATATCCCCACCATCCGGATTCCGGATGACCGCGTCGCGGACTCGACGCATCACATCACGCAACCAGAGGTGCTCGGCATCGTGCTCACGGTCGTGATGCCACCAGAACGCATCACGCACCGGGTCGAGATCGAGCGGCGGGATGACCACGCGCAGTCGGGGGTACATGCGAGCCGCCATCCGCGCGAACGGCTCAGGCACGATCCCGACACGGTCCGTGCCGAGAATCAGCGATGGCACGACGAAGAAGTGCGGCGTGGCCGCGACGACCGCCGGGTCGATCCCTCGAAAGCGCAGCTGCTGCCTTGCCGGACTCATCCCCTCTCTGGCGGGAAGCGTCTGCACCCACGGACGGGTGAGCAGCTCGTCGCTTGTCGGATGCTCAGAGACCCCGGCGCCGGCGTCGACGAGGCACACCCACTGCTCGGGCGCGAAGTCGATGTGCGGCTGCTCCGTCACATACCCGTGCGGCAGGATCGCCCCGTCGATCGTGCGCAGCGTGTCAGGCATGCCGTCGACCAGTCGCCCGTCCGCCGCAGGCAGCTCGATCCTCACGTTCGGCGCCTCGCGCTCGAGGATGCGCGACAGCTCAGGGGCGATCCGTGCCGCCATGTAATCCACGGCCGCGATGGAGAACGTTCGGGTGCTCGTCGTCGGATCGAAGCGGGACTGCAGCCGGAACAGATTCTCCGTCTCGGCCAGCACTTGCGGCAGCGCCGCAAGCAGCCGCTCGCCGAGCGGCGTCAGCACGTGACTGTTGCCCTGCCTCAGCAGAAGTTCGTCCTCATAGTGCGCCCGCAGCCGCGACAGGGCCGTCGACATCGCCGGCTGCGACATGTGCATCCGCTCGGCGGCACGCGTGACGGCGCGCTCTTCGAGCAGCGCACGCAGTGGTCGAAGCAGGTTGTAGTCGATCGCCATCATGAGCCCTTCGCCCGAGTCCGACCGCTGTCGGCCGGACGGCGACTACGCCTTCCAGACCGTCTTCAGATTACAGAACTCGCGCTGCCCGACCGCCGCGAGTTCGCGGCCGAACCCCGATCGCTTGATACCGCCGAACGGGAGCTCCTGATACGAGACGGTCATGCCGTTCACGAAGACGGCGCCGGCGTCGAGGCCGGCGATGAAATACCGCTCTTCGTCGGGGTCGTTCGTCCAGACCGCACTGGAGAGCCCGAAGGTCGTCTGATTCGCGATGCGCAGCGCATCGGCCGCGTCGCGGGCGCGATAGAGCGAGGCGACCGGCCCGAAAGCCTCTTCTTGCACGAGCCGCGCGTCATCGGGCAGGTCGGCGATCACGGTCGGCGCGTAGAACCATCCGGGCAGATCGGGCACGGTGCCCCCGGTGAGGATCGTGGCGCCCGCGGCACGAGCATCCTCGACGAGTTCGAGCAGCTCCTGACGCCCCGACTCCGTCGCCAGCGGGCCGACCTGGGTCTCGGGCAGCAGCGGATCGCCGACCGCGAGCGCTGCCATCTGCGCCGCGAACTCCGCAGCGAACTCGTCGTAGACGGCGTCATGCACGATGAACCGCTTGCCTGCGATGCAGGACTGCCCGTTGTTGTTGATCCGCGCGCGCACCGCCGTCGCCGCGGCAGCCTTCACATCGGCCGACGGCAGCACGATGAACGGATCGGATCCTCCGAGCTCGAGTACGGCCTTCTTCACATGATCGGCGGCGATCTGAGCGACCGACCGCCCTGCCGGCTCCGACCCGGTGAGCGTCACGGCCTTGACCCGATCGTCGGCGATCACACCGGCAACGTCGCCTCCGCCGATCAGCAGCGTGCGGAACGACCCCTTCGGGAATCCGGCACGCTCGAAGAGCGTGTCGAGGAAGAGCGCGGCCTGCGGAACGTTCGATGCGTGCTTGAGCAGCCCGGCGTTGCCCGCCATGAGCGCCGGGGCCGCGAAGCGGATGACCTGCCACAGCGGGTAGTTCCACGGCATCACAGCGAGAACCACACCCAGTGGCTCGTAGCGCGTCCAGGCCTGCGACGCGCCGACCGTCGACGGATCCTCGAGAGGGGCATCCGCCAGGAACTCCTCGGAGTGCGAAGCGTAGTAGCGCATCGCCTTGGCGGACTTCTCGACCTCGGCGACCGACTGGGCGATCGGCTTGCCCATCTCCACCGTGATCAGCTCGCCGAGGCCGAGGGCCTGATCGTCGAGGATCTCTGCCGCGGCCAGCATCCACTCCGCGCGCTGGGCGAAGGTCGTCGCGCGGAGGGCGAGCGCGGCGGCATCGGCCTCAGCGATTCGCGACTCGACCTCGGCCGCAGAATGCGACTCGATGATCATCTCTGTCTTGCCGGTGGTCGGGTTCACTGTGGCGACGGGCATGACCGCTCTCTTCCTCAAGGTGGCTCTTGCAGGAGTATATCCGAAACAGATACGGTACGTATCGTGTACCACGTCGACCCGCGCCAGATGACCCGAAGGAGCCGCTCGTGAGCACCGATTCCACCCCCGGGAAGCTGCCGCTCTTCCTCACCGACGCCGACGTGGAGGCCCTCGCCGATCTGCCCTCGGCGATCGATGCGATCCGTGCCGCCTATTCGGCACCCGTCGACGATGCGCGCAATCCCGGTCGGATCTTCGCCGACAGCGGCCGTGAGTGGATGCGCGTCATGCCGTCCGTGCCGGCGAGCGGGAGACTCTTCGGCGCGAAGTCGATCAACGGCTCCTTCGCCGACGGGCTGCGCGTCAGCTACCTCATCTCGCTGTTCGACCGCGACACCGCCGACCTCGTCGCCCTGGTCGACGGCAACCGGGTGACCGGACTGAGAACCGCCGCGACGACCGCGGTGGGCGCGGCGGCGCTCGTACCGGATCGGCCGCTCACCGTCGGCGTCATCGGATCGGGCTTCGAGGCGCAGTCGCACACTGCCGCCCTGGCGCTGGTGGCGCGGTTCGCGAGCGTGCGCGTGTTCAGCCCCACCCGCGCGAACCGTGAGGCTTTCGCCGAGCGATTCTCGGCGGAGCTCGGCGTACCGGTGACTGCGGTGGATTCCGCCGAACAGGCCGCCCGCGATGCTGATCTCGTGCTCTGCGCAGCGCGATCCCGGGATGAATCGCCGACCGTTCAGGCCGACTGGATCGGGCCGAATACCACCGTCATCTCGATCGGATCGACCACACCGGCGCAGCGCGAGCTGCCGGCCGACCTCATCGCACGCGCGACGCTCGTCGTCGCCGACGGTGTTGACGAGGTCGTGCACGGCAGCGGTGACATGCGCGCCGCTGCCGCCGCGGGGATCGACGTCGAATCGATCACGGCATCCCTCAACGATGTCCTGCGCGGCGATCGCGAGGTCGACGTCGAGCGCGGCATCCGCATCTACAAATCGACGGGCTCCGGCCTGCAGGACGTCGTCGTCGCCGAGACGCTCGTCGATCTCGCACGGGAACGCGGGGTCGGCACGGAACTGCCCGTCGGAATCGTCACCACACGGAAATGAGGAACAGCATGGTCGACTACACGAAGGACCAGGCCCGCGCCTGGGCGCGACAGAACTGGAAGGGCGCCATCGCGGTGACGATGCCGTCATACAGCGCCGATTTCTCGAGGATCAACGAGAACGCGATCAGGCACGACATCCTGAAGCTGAAGGAGCTCGGGTTCGCCGGAACCCTGCTCGTCACCGAACTGGCGATCACCCCGGAGGAGAACGCTCGAGTCACCGCCGTCGCGCGCGAAGCCGCGGGCCCCGACTTCCAGCTCTTCTTCCACGCCGCCTTCAACACCCTCGAAGAGAACATCACCGCGCTCAAGCTCGCCGAGAAGGAGGGGGTCGACAGCGTTCTGATCTCGTACCCGACGGCCTTCTGGGCGACCTCGCACCAGGAGGTCTACGACTACACCAAGGCTCTGGCCGACTCGACCGATCTCGCCGCCATGCTCTTCGGACTTCCCGCCTGGGGCTTCGAACGGATCGATCCGGCGGGCATGCCGGTGCCGTTCGTGCGCCACGTGCTCGACACGATCCCGAACATCGTCGCCATCAAGGCGGAGCAGGGCTACCCCACCATCGGCGGCATCATGGAGATGCAGCACCACTTCGCCGACGAGGTCGTGATCTCGTGCCCGATCGAGAGTGAGACCATCCCGCTGATGTCGGTGATCGACTTCCAGTTCTCGGGCACGTCGAACACGAACTGGATGAGCGACTACTTCCCGAAGGCGTTCGGGCTGGCGCAGCAGGGCCAGTGGGAGGAGGCCATGAAACTCTGGTGGCAGGTCGCCCCCGCCCGCGCCGCGAACACGGCGATCCTCACCGGCTCGGCAGTCGGCACGACGGTGATCAATCGCACCGGCTGGAAGTACCAGGAATGGCTCGCGGGATTCAACGGCGGCGCCCTTCGCGCTCCCGCCCCGCGCATCCCCGACCGCCTGATGAAGCAGGCTCGCGCCGCTCTCGAGGCATCCGGGCTGCCGGTCACCGACCTTCCCGACAGCGAATTCGTGAAGGGCCGCACCCGGGCCTGACTCGTCTCGCAGCCAGAGGCGCCGAGCCGCATCGCGGATCGGCGCCTCTGGCGTATCTGCGGTCGGATTCCTCGGCGTCCCGGCGCTCAGGCGCGCCGGGTGGCTCGGGCCATGCCTCGGTAGGTGGCGACGGCCTCGCCGTCAGCCCGCACCGTCACGTCGACGACGGCGCGACGGGCATCCGCCCACGACGTCACGGCGCTCGCCTCGAGCCGCTGTCCGAGCCTGCTCGGCGCGAGGTAGTGGATCTGCGCGTCGCCGGTGGCGGCGTGCGGGATGAGGGTGTTCGCAGCCATCGCGAATGCCTGGTCGGCCACCGCGAACACGATCGCACCGTGCGTCACCTCGTTGGCGTTGACGTGCCCGGAGTCGACGATCAGTGAGACCGTCGCGCGTCCCTCGGTGGCCTCGTCGATGGCGAACCCGAACCACCGCCAGGACGGCTCGTTCTCGAGCACACCGACGATGAAGGGATCGACGACGCCCATCAGCCGAGCCTCTCGACGACGAGCGCCATGCCCTGGCCGCCGCCGACGCACAGCGTCGCGAGACCCAGGCGCCCGTCCCGCTCCTCGAGGGCGCGCACGAGCGTCCCCGCGAGGCGCACCCCGGTGGCGCCGAAGGGATGCCCGACGGCGATCGCACCGCCGTTCACGTTCACCCGCTCCTCATCGAGCCCGAGTCGGTGGACCGTGGGCACGACCTGCGCCGCGAACGCCTCGTTCAACTCGACGAGGTCGATATCGGCCACCGTGAGACCCAGCCGGTGAAGGAGCTTCGTCGTCGCCTCTACCGGTCCGAGCCCCATGATCTCGGGGGAGAGCGCGCTGGCCGTCGCGCCGAGGATCCGTGCACGTGGAGTGAGCCCGAGCTCGCGTGCGCGCTCGGCGCTCATCACGACGGCCGCCGATGCCCCATCGTTCAGCGGGCTGGCATTGCCGGCTGTGACGGTGCCGCCCTCGCGGAACGCAGGCGTGAGCCCGGCCAGCCCCTCGGCCGTGGTGCCGGGTCTCGGCGCCTCGTCGTCGGTGACGATCACGCCGTCGGCTCGCGTGTGGGGTGTGATCTCACCCTCGAACCAGCCGCGGGCGGCGGCAGCGGCGGTCCGCTGCTGCGAGCGCAGCGCCCAGGCGTCCTGATGCTCACGTGTCGTGCCGGTGAGCTTCGCGACGAATTCCGCCGTGGCGCCCATCGGGATGTAGACGTCGGGCTCCTCGCCGGCCAGGCGCGGATCGGTCCACCCCTCCCCGCTGGCGAAGACGCGTCCGGACCGTGCCGAGGCCGCAGCCGCGCTCGGATGCACGTGAGTGGAGATGGGTGGCGTGCTCGACGTGGACTCCATGCCGGCCACGAGGAACGCATCGCCGTCGCCGGAGCGGATGGCGCGGGATGCTGCGGCGAGGGCCTGCAGCGATGACGCGCAGAAGCGGTTGATCGTGGCGCCGGGCAGGCCGTCGTACCCGGCATACACCGCGACGCGGCGCGCGACATTGTCTCCCTGCGCACCCTCGGGCACGGCGGTGCCGAGGTAGAAGTCGTCGAGAGTGTTCGGATCGATCTGCGGCACATCAGCCAGCGCTGCGCGCACGGCGGTCAGCGCGAGGTCCTCCGGTCGCTCGTCGACCAGAGCGCCTTTCCGCGCACGGCCGAAAGGCGTACGGCGGTAGGAAACGAGGACGGCGTCTCGGGCGTTGATCTGCGATGTCATGGCGGCCTCTCTGACGTTAACTGATACGAATCGTACCGTTTTGTTAGACGATCCGCATGCGCACCCTCGGCGACGACATCACCACCGCCGCCATCAATCTGCACAGCGGTCTGCGCACCCTCGACGCACTGCACCTCGCCACAGCGCTGCGCCTCGGCACCGCGATCAGCGGCATCCTCACCTACGACGACGAACTCGCCGCCGCCTCCGTGGCCCGTGGTCTCGCGGTGGTCGCGCCAGGGTGACCCCGGCACGCCCCCACGGCATCGTCAGACCGCCGCATAGACTCCCGCACATGAACGCCGACGTCTCGACTCCGACGCAGGCCGAGGCGCTTGCGGCCCGCATCCTGACGCCCCGCGAGCATCCGCTGCTGCTCGTCTCGAGCACGACCGATGGCGAGTTCCTGTTCGACATCGACGCATTGCGCGATGAGCTCGACGGTATCGCCGAGGTCGTCACGATCGAGACCGGACCCGCTACCAAGCACCTCGAACTGCTGCTGCCGCCGAAGGCGCAGGTGTTCAACGGCGCGGCCCGCTCGTACCCGGTCGACTTCCACGCCGACCCCGACTGGCACCGCTCGCACCTGCGGTTTCCGAACCACGCCGACACCGGCGATCTCGTCGACGACGCGATGGCGCAGACCGGCCGGCGCACCGTGCAGTCGGCACCGGCGCCCCGCATCCGTCGCGCCGCCGGCATCGTTCAGGGCTTCTTCGCCCACGACACCTGCGCGATGGTGCGCCTTGACGACGGCACGGTCGTCACCGCCACCTCCGCACTGCTGCCGCCGGACATCCCGCTGGCGGCGGCGCTCATCCCCGGCGAGCGGGTGAGCGGCATCCTCGAGGGGCGCGAACTGCAGCCCGAGCCCCTCGACGCCGACCTCGCCGCGTTCGTCGACGGCGCGCACACGCTCGCCCTGGTCGTGAAGGTCACCGACCTGCGCGCGACCGTGCAACTGCATCCGCGAGTCTCGGTGATCCTTCGCCGCCGCGACGTCGATCTCGCCGAGGGCCCGGTCAGCGACGTGCTGCAGGTCGGCGACATGATCCGCGTGCGGGTGCATCGCGCCCCCGGTCACGAGGTCGCGCTCAGTCTCGCGGATGCCGACCCGTCGGCCCCGCTCGTGCCCTCGCTCGCGCTCGTCGCGGGCGGCGCACCTTGGCTCGGCGAGGGACGGCCGACCGAGCCGAAGCACGAGAAGACACCGACGGACGCCGCCGAGCAGCCGGCCGCACCCGCAGCATCCACCCCCGTGCCGACCGGAGACCTCGCCACCCGCGCCGATGTCTCCGCGCTCGCGCACGAGGTCGCCGCGCTGCGCGGTGACCTGCTCGCCGTCACGAACCTGGTCGGCCGCGGCGGCGCGACAGCATCCGACGGCGCCGAGCTGAAGCGCCTGCGCGCCGAGAACGAGCAGCTGCGCGCCAAGCTCGCCGACGAGCGCGCCGAGCGCGCGAAGGTCGAGGCGAGCCTGTCGGAGGCCTCGCACGATCGCCGCGAGGCGGGTCGCGCCCTGCGAGATGCCCGTCGCGCCGCGGAGCGCGCGCACGTCGACCCCCCGGCCGCCCGCATCCGCTTCGAGATCGAACGCACCTGGGGCAACCGCACGGCCCCCGGCGCGCGCGCCCGCTGGCCGCCGCGGGAATTCACCTTCGGCGCGGCGGTCCTCGGCCCGCCCCCCCGGGGGCGGGCGCG
>NZ_MJIR01000041.1:0-13354 GCF_001878835.1 Microbacterium sp. AR7-10
GACCTGGACCACGGCGGTGTACACCTACGTCACCGCCTTCTCCGGCGAATCCGTGCCCGCGTACGGCGCGGCATCCGCCTCGGCCGTGCTGTCGCTCGCCCTCGTGTCGGTGCTCGTGCTGCTGCTGCGTCGCGTGATGAAGCGCGAAGCGATCGAATTCTAGGAGACATCGTGACTGCGACACTCACCGAAGACACCACCCGCACCATCGTGGTGCCCCCCGAGCACCGACGCCCCCGCCGCCGGAGCGGAGCCGCGATCGGCAACGACCGCAGCGTGATCCGCGCGATCGGCATCGTGCTGCTGTGGGCCTTCGTCGTGCTGAACGTGGCGTGGATGGTGTGGATGGTCATCCAGGCCTTCCGGGACACCCGCTCGATCCTCGCCGATCCCTGGGGACTGCCCACCTCGCTCGACCCGGTGAACTTCGTCACCGCGTGGACGGTCGGGGACTTCGCGACGGCGACGATGAACAGCGTCGTGACCACACTCGTCTCGTCGTTCCTGACCGTGGCGCTCGCCGCACCCGCGGCGTACTACCTGAGTCGTGTCGAGAACCGGCTCACGAACTCGCTGACGATGTACTTCGTGCTCGGGCTCGGCATCCCCGCCCAGGTGATCGTCATCCCGCTGTTCGTCATGCTGAACGAGGTGTACCTCACCGACAGCCTGATCGGGCTCAACCTCGTGTACATCGGTGTCTCGATGCCGTTCACCGTGTTCCTGCTCACCGCCTTCTTCCGCTCGCTGCCGCTGGAGATGGAGGAGGCCGCGGCGCTGGACGGCACGACCGCCTTCGGCACCTTCTGGCGCATCACGCTGCCGCTGGCGAAGGGAGGCATCCTCACCGCCTTCGTGCTGCAGGTCATCTCGCACTGGAACGAGACCCTCCTCGCTCTGACGCTGCTGCAGTCCACCGAGAAGTACACCCTGCCCGTCGCGCTGATCTCCTTCATCCAGCAGCAGACGTACTCGGGTGCGGACTGGGGCGGCCTGTTCGCCGGACTCTGCATCGTCGTGCTGCCGATGCTGGCCATCTACCTGTGGCTGGGCCGCCGCCTCACGGAGGGACTGACCCTCGGCATGGGCAAGTGATGACGGCCGAGGGGCGCCCGAACCTGCTCGTGGTGATGGCCGACCAGCTCGGCGCGCACGTCATCGACCGCGATGAGGGATGGGTCGACACTCCGCACCTCGACCGGCTGCGCCGATCGGGGGCGGAGTTCACCCGCACCGCGGTGACCTTCCCGCTGTGCGTGCCGTCACGTGCCTCGCTTCTCACGGGGCGGATGCCGCACGAGCTCGGCGTCGGCGGCAACCGACACGGGGCGGCGGACGCGGAGCCGGGGGCTCGGCCCGACAGCATGGGGCACCTGCTCACCGCGGCCGGCTACGCCTGCGCCTACGCCGGGAAGTGGCACGCGATCTCGCCCAGCGCACCGCCGGATGCCGGATTCGAGGTGCTGCATCCGTTCGGCGATCGCGGTCTCGCCGACGCGGCCGTCGCGTGGCTGCGGGGACGGACGGATGCCGCGCGACCCTTCCTGCTGTTCGCCTCGTTCGACGATCCGCACAGCGTGTGCGAGTACGCGCGTCGCCAGCCGATGCCCTACGGCGATGTCGATCCAGGCGCGGGGCGCGACGCACCGCCGCTGCCGGCGAACTTCGAGCCCGCCCCGTTCGAGCCCGAGGCGGTGCGCTTCGAGAAGCACGCCGCCCAGCAGACCTACGGCACCGCCGAGTACACACCCGAGGAGTGGCGACTGTACCGCGCGGCCTACCGGCGGCTCGTCGAACGGGCGGATGCGCAGCTGGGGCGGATCCTGGATGCGCTCGACGACGCGGGCCTCACCGACACGACGCTGGTCGTCTTCACGAGCGATCACGGCGACGGCGACGCCGCGCACCGGTGGAATCAGAAGACGGCGCTGTTCGAGGAGTGCGTGCGCGTGCCGCTGATCGTGTCAGGGCCGGGCGTGGTGGCCGGACCGCGAACCAGCCCGGTATCGGCGGGACTGGACGTGCTGCCCACGTTGCTCGAGGCCGCCGGTGTGCCTGTGCCCGCCGCGCTGCATGGGCGAGCGCTGCCGTTCGCCGACCCCGCAGACGCCGGCGCGGCCGACGTCGATCCGATCGACGGCAGCGGGCATCCGCCTTCCGGGCGCATTGTCGGCGTCGAGACCCGGTTCGAGCGCGCAGACCCGCCACTCACCCGCGGCCGCGCGGTCTACCGCGGCCGGTACAAGTACACGGTGTACAGCTGGGGCCGTCATCGCGAGCAGCTGCACGACGTGGTCGCCGACCCGGGGGAACGCCGCAATCTCGCCGTCGAATCGACCTTCGACGCGGTGCGCGAGCAGATGCGGGCGAGCCTGCTGCAGTGGTGCATCGACACCGACGACCAGGAGTTCCTCAAGCTGGTTCCGCTGCCTGCCGCGGCCGAACCGGGCACGCAGGAGCGGATCTTCGCCGTCCCCTATTGAGCCGCAGCATCCCGAGAGGCGCTTGGTGCGCCTGACTCGGGCAAGCCCTTGAACCGACGGCCACTCGGGCGCACAATGGCCCCGTCGACGGATGAGAGGACGAGGCAATGGCGCACGGAGACATCACGCACATCGACATCCCGGTGACCGACATGCGACGCGCGAGCGACTTCTACGGAACCCTGTTCGGCTGGAGCATCGCCGAGATGCCCGGTTTCGAGGGCTACCCGATGTGGCAGGCCCCGAACGGGATCTCCGGCGGCGGGCTGGCGCCGCGCTCGGAGGGCTTCACGCAACCCCGCTCGTACGTCGAGGTCGACTCGATCGACGACACGATCGCCGCGGCGACGCAGGCGGGTGCGACGGTGGCGCTGGACAAGAGCCCGATCACCGACACCAGCTCCTGGGCCGTGATCGTCGACCCCGACGGCAACCACATCGGCCTCTACGAGGGCACGACCTGACCCCTCCGCTACTGCTTCCGGTATGAGTTCGTGCCGCTCCAGCGCGATTGATGCGGCACGAACTCATACCCGAGCGAGAGGCGGCGCGCGGGTCGAGGCGGCGGTAGCCTCGGGGGTCATGGGAACAGCGACGCACCACACATCGCGCACCGGCGCGGGGCTCGCCGTCGCGCTCGGGGCGGCGCTGTCGTTCGGCATGTCGGGGGCGTGGGCGCGCGGCCTGATCGACGCGGGATGGACGCCGGGCGCGGCCGTCACCGCCCGCATCTGGGTGGCCGCCCTGGTGCTGCTGGTGCCCGCCGTGCTGGCGCTGCGCGGGCGGTGGGGTCTGCTGCGCCGCAACGCCGGCATGATCGTCGCGTACGGCCTGCTCGCCGTCACCGCCACGCAGCTGTGCTACTTCCAGGCCGTCGCGGTGATGGACGTCGGCATCGCCCTGCTGATCGAGTACACCGCACCGGTCGCGGTGGTGCTCTGGCTGTGGCTGCGCCGCGGAGAGCAGCCCACACGGCGCAGCATCCTGGGCGCGGTCGTCGCCTTCCTCGGCCTGGTGCTGATGCTCGATGTGCTCACCGGGGCGCGGGTGGATGTCGGCGGCATCTTCTGGGCGCTCGCCGCGATGGTCGGGGCGGCGACGTATTTCGTGCTCTCCGCACGCGAAGACACCGGGCTGCCGCCGATCGTGCTCGCCGCCGCCGGTCTGCTGCTCGGCGGCGTCGGGCTGACGCTCGCCGGCATCGTGGGCGTGCTGCCCATGGCGTGGAGCTTCGCCGACGTCGGGTACCGATTCGGTACCCTGCCGTGGTTCGTCCCCGTGCTCGCGATCGGGGTGCTCGCCACCGCCCTCGCGTATGTGCTGGGCATCGCCTCGACGCGCATGCTGGGCTCGCGCCTGGCCTCGTTCATCGCGCTCGCCGAGGTGGTCGCGGCGCTGCTGTTCGGATGGCTGCTGCTGGGCCAGCTGCCCGCTCCGGTGCAGCTCGTCGGCGGGGTGCTGGTGCTGGCCGGCGTGGTGATCGTCAAGCTCGGCGAGCCCGCCGCCGCGGCTGAGGTCGTGGAGCCGCTTCCCGAATCGGCGCGCTGAGGACAGCACGCCAAGGGTGCTGTTTGTATACGCACGCGGCATCCGCGGCGCCAGAAGCTGGCATCCGGTCGTCGTTGTGTATACGCTGGCGTCATGAGCACTGTCGTCGATCGCCTCCGCGCGAGCGACCGCGCCTACGCCACGCTGCTCGAGGAGATCCAGTCGGGTGCCCTCGCCGCCGGCACCGTGCTCGCCGAGGTCGAGCAGGCCGCGCGACTCGGTGTCAGTCGTACGCCGATGCGCGAGGCGCTTCGCCGCCTCGCCGCCGACGGTCTGGTCGTGCAGCAGTCGCCGCGCGTCACCGTGGTCGCGGGCCTGGACGCCGACGACATCCGCTCCCTGTTCGAGATCCGCCGGGCCCTCGAGGAGACCTCCGCCCGCCTCGCCGCGCAGCGGGGGGATGCCCAGGTCTTCGGCGCCCTGGCGGACGAGTTCAGCCGCGTCGATCTCGCCGAGGTCGAGGGTCGGGATGCCTATTACGCCCTCATCGCGCGTCTCGACGCCAGGCTCGACGCGGCCGTCGCCAACGACTATCTCAGCTCCGCTCTGCGCACCGTCCGCACGCACCTCGTGCGGGTGCGGCGCATGGCCCGCGACAAGCCCGACCGGCTCGCCGCCTCGGCGCGCGAGCATCTGCTGATCGCCCGCGCCCTGGCATCCCGCGACGCCGACCTCGCCGCGCACGCGACCCACATCCACCTCCACAACGCTCTCGAGAGCATCCTGCAGTCCCTCAGGGAAGGAACCCCATGACCGTCAACCACCACGTCCGCGTCTACCGCTCCGAAGAGGAGCTGCCCCGCGACGAGCAGCTTGCGTGGAAGATCGCCCAGGTCGCCGTCGACCCCGTCGAGGTCGAGCCAGAGGTCGTCGACATGATCATCAACCGCGTGATCGACAATGCGGCCGTCGCCGCGGCATCCCTCACCCGCGCCCCGATCAACGCGGCGCGCGCGCAGGCGTTCAGCCACCCGGTCTCGACCGGCGGCAAGGGCGCCACCGTCTTCGGATGCCCGCTCGACCAGCGCACCAGCCCCGAGTGGGCGGCGTGGGCGAACGGCGTCGCCGTGCGCGAGCTCGACTACCACGACACCTTCCTCGCAGCCGAGTATTCGCACCCCGGCGACAACATCCCGCCGATCGTCGCCGTCGCGCAGCACGTCGGATCCGACGGGCACGCCCTGGTGCGTGCGCTCGCCACCGGCTACGAGATCCAGGTCGACCTGGTGAAGGCGATCTCGCTGCACAAGCACAAGATCGACCACGTCGCGCACCTCGGGCCGTCGGCCGCCGCCGGCATCGGCACGCTGCTCGGGCTCGACGCCGAGACGATCTACCAGGCCATCGGCCAGGCGCTGCACACCACCACCGCCACCCGCCAGAGCCGCAAGGGCGAGATCTCGACCTGGAAGGCGCACGCGCCGGCCTTCGCCGGGAAGATGGCCGTCGAGGCGGTCGACCGGGCGATGCGCGGTCAGACGTCTCCGTCTCCCATCTACGAAGGCGAGGACGGGGTGATCGCCTGGATGCTCGACGGCAAGGACGCCTCGTACGACGTGCCGCTGCCCGCGCCCGGTGAGCCCAAGCGCGCGATCCTCGACACGTACACCAAGGAGCACTCGGCTGAGTACCAGGCCCAGGCGATCATCGACCTCGCCCGCCGCCTCGGCACCGACAACCCCGCGCTGCGCGACCCCGCCAACATCGCGTCGATCGTGCTCCACACCAGCCACCACACCCACAACGTGATCGGCTCGGGTGCGGGCGACCCGCAGAAGTACGACCCCACCGCATCGCGCGAGACGCTCGATCACTCCGTGCCGTACATCTTCGCCGTCGCCCTGCAGGACGGCACCTGGCATCACGTCGACTCGTATGCCCCCGAGCGCGCGCAACGCCCCGACACCGTTGAGCTGTGGCACAAGATCACCACGGTCGAGGATCCCGAGTGGACCCGCCGCTACCACTCCACCGACATCACCGAGAAGGCGTTCGGCGGTCGCGTCGAGATCACCCTGACCGACGGAAGCACCGTCGTCGACGAGATCGCCGTCGCCGACGCGCACCCGCTCGGTGCTCGTCCGTTCGCCCGGGAGAACTACATCCGCAAGTTCCGCGTCCTCGCGCAGCCCGTGCTCGACGCGGCCGAGATCGAGCGGTTCCTCGAGCTCGTGCAGCGCCTTCCCGAGCTCACCGCAGACGAGGTGCAGGAGCTCTCGATCGTCGCGAAGAAGGGCGTCCTGGCATCCGCCGACGCCCCGAAGGGGCTGTTCTGACCGTTCTGACCCGCTTTCGAATCGCTCAACTGGCCGGCGTTCAGCTGGTTCGGGTGCCAGTTGAGCGATTCGAAAGCTGAAGGAGGATCCTGATGCTGTACGCCACCACCCCCGCGCACGAGAAGCGCCGCGCGTTCCGGGAGCGGCTCGCCGGCGGTGAGCTGCTGCGCTTCCCCGGCGCGTTCAATCCGCTCAGCGCCCGCCTCATCGAGCAGAAGGGCTTCGAGGGCGTCTACATCTCCGGCGCGGTGCTGTCGGCCGATCTCGGGCTGCCCGACATCGGTCTGACGACGCTCACCGAGGTCGCCGGTCGCGGGCAGCAGATCGCGCGCATGACCGAGCTGCCCGCCATCATCGACGCCGATACCGGATTCGGCGAGCCGATGAACGTCGCCCGCACGATCCAGACCCTCGAAGACGCCGGCCTCGCCGGCGCTCACATCGAAGACCAGATCAACCCGAAGCGCTGCGGTCACCTCGACGGCAAGGCGGTGGTCGACGCGGATACGGCGATCAAACGCATCCGGTCCGCGGTCGACGCGCGTCGTGACGAGAACTTCCTCATCATGGCGCGCACCGATATCGCCGCCGTCGACGGGCTGCAGGCGGCGAAGGACCGCGCCAAGGCACTGGTGGATGCCGGTGCCGACGCGATCTTCCCCGAGGCGATGCGGTCGCTGGACGAGTTCGCCGCGATCCGGGATGCCGTCGACGTGCCGATCCTGGCGAACATGACCGAGTTCGGCAAGTCCGACCTGTTCTCGGTGGCGCAGCTGCAGGACGTGGGCGTGAACATCGTGATCTGGCCGGTGTCGCTGCTGCGCATCGCCATGGGCGCCGCGGGCCGCGCGCTCGACACGCTGAACGACGAGGGGCACCTGACCTCGAAGCTGGGCGAGATGCAGCACCGCGCCGATCTCTATGATCTGATCGACTACGAGTCGTACAACCACTTCGACTCGGGAGTCTTCAACTTCACCATCGAGCGAGGAGTGACCGAATGAGCGAATCCGAGATCAGGAAGGGCCTCGCGGGCGTGGTCGCCGATGTGACGGCGATCAGCAAGGTCAACCCCGAGACCAACAGCCTGCTCTATCGCGGGTACCCCGTGCAGGAGCTCGCGGCGACGCAGCCGTTCGAGGCCGTCGCGTACCTGCTGTGGCACGGTGAGCTGCCGACCGCAGCGCAGCTGGCCGAGTTCCGCGCCACCGAGCGCAGGCACCGCGCTCTGACCCCCGAGGTGAAGGCCGCTGTCGACGCGCTGCCGCTCGACTCGCACCCGATGGACGAGGTGCGCACGGCCATCAGCGTGATCGGCGCGTTCGAGACCGCGGGCACCGGCAGCGTGCTCGACGCGGTCGGCACGCCCGAGCAGAACCTGCAGCGCAGCCTGCAGCTGTTCGCGGTGCTGCCGGCCGTCGTCTCGTACGGTCAGCGCCGACGCCGCGGGCAGGAGCTGATCGAGTCGCGCGACGACCTCGACTACGCCGCGAACTTCCTGTGGCTGACCTTCGGCGAAGAGCCGCATGAGTCGGTCGTCGACGCGTTCAACCGCTCGATGATCCTGTACGCCGAGCACTCGTTCAACGCCTCCACGTTCACCGCCCGGGTGATCACCTCGACGCTCAGCGACCTGTACTCGGCGGTCGTGGGCGCGATCGGCGCGCTCAAGGGACCGCTGCACGGCGGTGCCAACGAGGCCGTCATGCACATCTTCGACGAGATCGGCTCGGCCGACCGTGTCGAGGAATGGCTCGACGCCGCGCTCGCCGAGAAGCGCAAGATCATGGGCTTCGGGCACCGGGTCTACAAGCGCGGCGACTCGCGCGTGCCCACGATGAAGGCCGCGCTCGACACCCTCGTCGAGCACTACGACAGGCCCGACGTCGCCGAGCTGTACGAGAAGCTCGAGACCGAGTTCGTCGAGCGCAAGGGCATCTACCCGAACCTCGACTACCCCTCCGGTCCGGCGTACAACCTGATCGGGTACGACACGCTGACGTTCACGCCACTGTTCATCGCCGCGCGGATCGTGGGCTGGACCGCCCACATTCTCGAGCAGCAGGCCTCGAACGCCCTGATCCGCCCGCTGTCGGCGTACAACGGCGTCGACGAGCGGCACATCGAGCAGTACGAGCCCGACACCGCCGCGATCGAGGTGCAGGAGCGTCCGGAGGAAGCCGCCGGCTGACGGCATCCGTCCTGCCGTTTCTCACGCGTGAGCGCCGGTCTCAGACGTGGTCACGCCAGGAGTGCTCAGGCTCGAAGCCGAGCACGTGCCTGGCGTGGTCGATCGAGAGCAGCGTCTCGTTCGGCGCCACGTCGCGGGTCACCGGCACATCGGGGAAGACCTCGGCGATCAGCTCGGCGTTGGGCCGCGACATGACGGTGTCGGCAGCGGCGATGATGAAGCGGTCGAACCCGGGCTTCGCCACCTGCAGTGCGCGCTCGACAGCCTGGGCGCCGTCGCGCGCGTCGATGTAGCCCCACAGGTTCCACTTGCGCGTCATGGCGTCGTCGTCGAAGGAGGGGAACTCGGCGTAGTCCTCGGGCACCATCACGTTCGAGAACCGCAGCGCCGTGACCGACAGGTCGGGATGCCACCGCACCAGCTCGCGCGCCAGCTGCTCTTCCAGGGTCTTCACCAGGGAGTACACCGATTCCGGGCGCGCGGGATACTCCTCGTCGACGGGGATGTACGGCGGCGGCACGTCGAACGGCAACCCCAGCACCGTCTCGCTGGAGGCGTACACGATGCGCCGGATGCCCAGTCGCACGGCTGCCCAGAAGACGTTGAACGTCGCCGGCATGTTGTTGTGGAAGGTGGCCACGTCGCTGCGGACGCCCGGCGCGGGAATCGCGCCGAGGTGCACGACCGCGTCGATGCCGTCATGGCGGTCGCCCACCGCGGTGAGCGCGTCCACGACCTGACCGTAGTCGGTGAGGTCGACCTGCACGAAGTCGTCGGCNNGCCGACGACGTCCATTCCGATGACGTCCCAGCCGTTCGCGCGCAGTTCGCGAGCGACGACGGTGCCGAGTTTGCCGGATGCTCCGGTGAGGGCGATGCGCATGGTCGCTGTCCTTCGTCGGGTTCTGTCCTGCAACGCTATACGCGCGAAACCGAGCGGTCTCGCGCGGCGCGCCTCAGCCTATTGCCGGTCGCGCGGGTGGGTGCCGGTGCGCTCGCCGCTCTCCATGCCGGCGATGACCGCCATGTCGTCGTCGTCGAGCGCGACGTCGTCGAGGTCGAGGTTCTGACGCAGGCGCTCGGGATGCGTCGACTTGACGACGGCGGCTCCGCCGAGCTGCAGATGCCAGCGCAGCACCACCTGCGCGACCGTGACGGAGTGCTTCGCCGCGACGGCGAGAAGGGTCGGGTCATCGAGCAGGCGGCCGCGGCCGAGCGGGCTCCACGCCTGCGTCACGATGCCGAGCCGGGCGTGCAGGGCACGCAGCTCGTGCTGGGGCAGCCACGGGTGCGACTCGACCTGGTTCAGCGCGGGTGCGACGCCGGTCTCGTCGACGAGGCGGTGCAGATCGTCCGGTTCGAAGTTGGCGACGCCGATCGTGCGCACGCGTCCCTCCTGCTGCAGCTCGATGAGCCCGCGCCACACGTCGACGAAGGCGCCTCGCGATGAGCGCGGCCAGTGGATCATGTAGAGATCGAGCGGACCCACGCCCAGCTCGCGTTCGGAATCCGCGAAGTCGGCGATGGCCTGCTCGCGGCTCTGCACCGGATCGCCCCAGAATTTCGAGGCCACCATCAGGTCATCGCGTCGCCCCGACGATCGGATCGCCTCGCCGAGCTCGCGCTCGTTGCCGTAGAACCGCGCTCCGTCGACCAGCCGGTAGCCCGCGTCGATGCCGGCGAGGGTGACCTCGGCGGTCTGCTCGATCGGCACCTTGTACAGCCCGAACCCGAGGGCGGGAAGCCGACTGCCGTCGTTGAGGGCGAGCGTTCCTGGCATGCCCACATCCTCACACGGCGGCGACGCCCGGGGCGTCGATGTCCCGGGGGCGACGCGCGGCGGGTCGGCCGAGCGCGACGGCCGGGTGACGCGTGCGGTGCACCGCGGCCGTGCACCGATGCTGTGCAACGTTGTAACCTGGGGCTGAGCGGCATCACCCCGATGCCCGGCGACACGCGGGAGGATGCCGATGGCTGTCACGCTGCACGACGTGGCGAGGCTGGCGGGGGTCTCGATCAAGACCGTGTCGAACGTCATCAACGACTACGAGCACATCCGCCCGGCGACGCGCGCGAAGGTGGAGAAGGCGATCGGCGAGCTCGGGTACACGCCCAATCTCACCGCACGGAACCTGCGGTCGGGGCGCACGGGCGCGATCGCTCTCGCCCTGCCCGACCTGAGCCTGGCGTACTTCGCCGAGCTGGCCGCGCAGGTCATCCACGAGGCCGAAGCCGCCGGCGTCGTCGTTCTCGTCGAGCAGACCGGCGCGGATCGCGAGCGCGAGCTCGACCTGCTGCGCAGCTCGCGACTCAAGCTCACCGACGGGCTGATCTTCAGCCCGCTCGGCATGGGGCCCGATGACGTGGCGGCTCTGGACGTGCCCTATCCGCTCGTGCTGCTCGGCGAGCGCATCTTCGACGGCCCGACCGACCACGTGACCATGCGCAACGTCGACGCGGCGCGCGCGGCCACCGAGCACCTGATCGCACAGGGGCGACGCCGCATCGCCGTCGTCGGCGCCCACGAGGGCGAGATCGTCGGATCCGCGGCGCTGCGCCTGCAGGGGTACCGCGAGGCGCTGGACGCGGCCGGCATCGAGTACGACGACTCCATCGTCGGGTACACGACGCTGTGGCATCGGGCGAACGGCGCCGATTCGATGCGCGACATCCTCGCCAGGGGAGCGGAGTTCGATGCCGTCTTCGGGTTGAACGACACCCTCGCGCTGGGCGCCATGCGGGTACTGCAGGAGGCGGGTCTGCGGGTGCCGCACGACGTGTCGGTGATCGGCTTCGACGGTCTCGACGAGGCGGCGTACTCGATCCCGTCGCTCACGACGGTCGATCCCGGCCGCGGCTGGATCGCGAAGACGGCCGTTTCGACGCTGCTGGCCCGCATCGGCGGCAAGGCGGATGCTGCGCCGCAGACCCTCTTCGCCGACTACCGCATCCTCGAACGCGAGTCGTCCGCTTCCAGTTGACAGCGGCGGCCGGTGGGGTCACAATGTTTCTACAACGTTTACTACAACGTTGTAAATTCTGTGAGGATCGCTGGGCGGCATGGCGCTGGGCGATGACATCGAAGTCAGCTCTGAGAGGAAGACCCGCACAATGAAGTCACGGATCCTGGCCATCGCCGGCGTGATCACGCTCGCCGGAATCACCGCAACCGGCTGCTCCGCATCCGGAGCGGCGAGCGACGACGGCACGCTCACCTTCATGTTCCGAGGCAGCGACGCCGAGAAGGCCGCCTACACCAAGGCGATCGAGGAGTTCGAGAAGGCCAACGACGTCGACGTGAAGATCATCATGACCACGGCCGACGAGTACAGCACCAAGCTCAAGGCGGCCATCGCCGGCAAGAAGGTCCCCGACGTCTTCTACGTCGACCCTGGCAGCGTGCAGGCGTACGTGCGCTCCGGGATCCTCAAGGACATCACTGCGGCCGTCGAGAAGGAGGTCGACCTCGACAACGTGTGGGCGTACGGGGTCGACAGCTACCGCTTCGACGGCGCGCTCATGGGCAAGGGCGACATCTACGCCATGCCGAAGGACGTCGGCCCGTTCTCGTTCGGCTACAACAAGACGATGTTCGAAGAGGCCGGCATCCCGCTGCCCGACGTCGATCAGCCCTACACCTGGGCGGAGTTCGTCGATGTCGCCAAGAAGCTGACGAAGGACAACGACGGCGACGGCAAGCTCGACCAGTGGGGCACCGGGCTGAACGTGCAGTGGAACCTGCAGTCGTTCGTGTGGTCGAACGGCGGGGACTGGCTCAACGACGACCGCACCCGGGTGACTGTCGACAGCCCCGAGTTCGTCGAGGCGCTGCAGTTCTTCGCCGACATGAGCACGAAGGACGCCGTCACCCCCTCGAGCTCCGACTCGCAGACGCTCGACACCTACCAGCGCTGGATGCAGGGCGAGATCGGCTTCTTCCCGGTCGGGCCGTGGGATGTGCCCACGTACCAGAAGCTCGACTTCGAGTGGGACCTCATCCCGTACCCGGTCGGCAAGACCGGTGAGACGGCCACCTGGACCGGAACCCTCGGCATCGCCGTCAGCGAGAGCACGAAGAACGCCGACCTCGCCACGAAGCTCGCGATCTACCTCTCGACGAACGAGACCGCGCAGCAGTCGCTCGTCGACGACGGCGTGCAGATCCCGAACCTCATCGACATGGCAGACACGTGGGTCGCCGACTCCACCACGCCGCCGGCGAACAAGCAGGAGTTCCTCGACATCGTGCAGGACTACGGCCGCGCACTGCCCGCCAACACCACCTACAGCGCCGAGTGGTACGACGAGCTGTGGAAGAACATCCAGCCCGTGCTCGACGGCAAGCAGAGCGCGAAGGACTACCTCGATGAGGTGCAGCCGCGCATGCAGGAGCTGCTCGACAAGGCCAACGCCGACGCCGGCATCGGCTGATCGTCCGCCGGGGGCGCACGCGCGCCCCCGGCACCCGCATCCGGTACCCGAAAGGAGGTGAGCCGTGATGGGCTCTCCGACCACCATCCGACGTTCCCGACTCCACCGCCGAGAGCACCTCGCCGCAGCCGCCTTCATCGCGGCTCCGGTCATCGGCTTCCTCATCTTCATCGGCTATCCCATGCTGTACGCGGTGTACGCCTCGTTCACCAAGTGGAACGGCCTGAGCGAGCCGACGTTCAACGGTCTCGACAACTACGTCGAGATGATCGGCGACCCGTACTTCTGGAAGGCGATGGGCAACACCGTCTTCATGATGATCGGCATCCCCGTCGGCCTGATCATCTCGCTCCTGCTGGCCCTCGCGCTGAACCGGCGCATGCGCGGCACGACGTTCTTCCGCACGGTCTACTACGTGCCGGTCAT
>NZ_MJIR01000042.1:0-32565 GCF_001878835.1 Microbacterium sp. AR7-10
TGGCCCGCGCTGTGGGCGCTGGTCATCGGCTTCTTCATGCTGCTCGTCGACACGACGATCGTCTCGGTGGCCAACCCGGCGATCAAGGCGGCGCTCGATCCCGACACCAACAACCTCGACAACGTCGTGTGGGTGACGAGCGCGTATCTGCTGGCCTACGCCGTTCCGCTGCTGATCACCGGTCGCCTCGGCGACCGGTTCGGGCCGAAGAACATCTACCTGATCGGACTGGCCGTCTTCACCCTGGCATCCCTCTGGTGCGGACTGTCGACGACCCTCGACGGGCTCATCGCCGCCCGAGCCGCACAGGGACTGGGCGCGGCCTTCATGACGCCGCAGACGATGGCCGTCATCACCCGCACCTTCCCGCCGCAGCGCCGAGGCGCGGCGATGGGGCTGTGGGGCGCGACGGCGGGCGTCGCCACGCTGGTGGGCCCGCTGCTGGGCGGCGTGCTGGTCGACGCCTTCGGGTGGGAGGCGATCTTCTTCATCAACATCCCGGTCGGCATCGTCGGATTCGTGCTGGCGTGGATGCTCGTGCCGAAGCTCGACACGCATCCGCATCGCTTCGATCTCGTCGGCGTCGTGCTCAGCGCGCTCGCGCTGTTCCTCATCGTGTTCGGACTGCAGGAGGGTGAGGCGTACGACTGGGGCACGATCGCGGGGCCCATCTCGGTGTGGGGTCTGATCATCGCGGGAGTGATCGTGCTGGTGCTGTTCATCGTGCAGCAGGCGATGACCAAGACCGAGCCGCTGGTGCCGCTGGAGCTGTTCCGGGACCGCAACTTCTCCGGCGCGAATGCGGCGATCGCGGTCGTCGGCTTCGCGGTGACGGGCATGTCGCTGCCGTTCATGTTCTTCCTGCAGCTCGCGCGCGGCCTGTCTCCCACTCAGGCGGCGCTGCTGATGATCCCGATGGCCGTGCTCTCGGGTGCTCTCGCACCGGCCGCCGGCAAGCTGCTCGACCGGATCGACCCGCGGTGGATCCTCATCCCCGGCCTGCTGTGCGTCGCCGGCGGGCAGCTGTGGAACGCGGCGCTGATGAACATGGACACCCCGACCTGGATGTTCCTGCTGCCGTCGGCCGTGCTCGGCATCGGCAACGCGGGCATGTGGGGACCGCTGGCCACCACCGCGACCCGCAACCTGCCGATGCGCCAGGCGGGTGCCGGCGCGGGCATCTACAACACCACCCGCACGATCGGATCGGTGGTCGGCTCGGCCGCCATCGCCGCCTTCATGCAGTCCCGCCTCGAGGCGAACCTGCCGGGACTGTCCGAGGCTCCTGCGGGCCTCGCCGGTGACGGCGAGATGCCCCTGCAGATCGCGGAGGGCTTCTCGGCAGGCATGGCGCAGGCGATGCTGCTGCCGGCCTGCGTGCTGGGCATCGCACTCATCGCCGCACTCTTCCTCCGGCGCCACCGGGTGGATGAGGCGCAGCCCGAGCACTGACGTGGCGGCGCCGGGGCGCGCCGTGCATCCGACTCAGCGGAAGAGGGCGATGCCCGCCTGGCCGATGAGTGCGAAGATGATCGCCCAGATGATGATCGAGATGATCTGCCAGACGATCACCGCGTTGCGGCTCGCGCCGAACGACACCATCATCCCCGAGGTGATCTGGCTCGGCAGCACGGTCTGACCGAGCAGGCTGACCCCGGGAACACCGAACCGGTCGAACATGCGCTTCACCTTCTCGCGTCGCGGCGAGGGGGCATCCGTCGCGGCATCCGCACCCCGTCGGGCGAGCACCTTCTGCCGGGCGGCGGCGGCGATGAAGACGAAGACCAGCATGGAGATCACGTTGCCGACGACGGCGGCGAGCACGGCGATCGGGAGCGGCACCCCCGCGATCGCACCGATGAGCGTGCCGAAGTAGGACTCGATGAAAGGGATCGCCGCGGCGAGCATCACTCCCGCCCATTGCAGCCACAGGGGAAGGGACTGGGTGAAGTCGACGAGTGCGTCCTGCATGGTGGTCTCCTGAGGGTGTAAAGCGTGTTTGACATGACAAGCATGCTTGACATTGTTCTGATCTGTCAAGTCGGCTTTACATCATCGCGGCGGTCGCCTACGTTTGAAGCGTGCAGAGCAGGGTCAAAGAGCTGAGAACCGCACGTGGTCTCTCCCAGCAGGCGCTCGCCACCGCGGTCGGTGTCTCCCGCCAGACCATCAACGCGATCGAGACCGGCCGGTACGACCCCTCACTCGCGCTCGCCGTGCACCTGGCTCGGCATTTCGGCTCGACCGTTGAGGAGGTCTTCGATGTCGACTCGTGACGATGCTGCAGTCGAACCGGCCCGCCGCCGCTGGCCCATGTCGCGCACCAACACCGTCCTGGTGGCGGTGTGCGCGGTGGGTGCGCTGGTCTGCTTCGTGCTCGGTCAGACGATCGCGGCGGTGGCGCTGCTGGTAGGCGCGATCGGCGGTGCGCTCGGCGCGATATTCGCCCGGCGCGGCACGTCAGGCGATCTCGAGCGCGTGAACGCGCTGGAGTACGCCGACGAGCGCGACCGCACGGCGGCCACGAAGGGACTCGCCGCCGTCGGGGTCGTCGCGCTCGTGCTGTGCACGGTGCAGCTGGTCGTGCACGCGGTCGTCGACACCGACCCGGTCTCGCGCTGGACGGCCATCGCGCTCTACTTCGCGCTGGTGATCAGCTGGTTCGCGGCGAACTGGTACTTCGTGCGCCGCGGCTGAAGGCGCCGCCCACACGTGATGGGATGGCAGGATGACGATCTCGCTGGCATCCCCGTCCCTGACGCTCTTCGACTCGTGGTCGAAGACAGTCGGAGAATTCGGTGACGTGCACATCGACGGGGCCGGTCTCGAGCGTGGCCGGGCAGCCGATCGGGCTGCATGCGACGCGTCGGTCGAGAGGGCTGAGCTCTATGCCGACCCGGCGGCCACGCTGCCTGAGGGGCACGTCGCCTGCGACTACTTCTGGATCCTCGACGACGGCGAGGTCGTCGGCTTCATCGCCTTCCGGCGCGAGCTGAACGCGTGGCTGCGACAGCACGGTGGGCACATCGGCTACTCGGTGCGCCCGTCGCGTCGTCGACAGGGCATCGCCCGCGCCGCACTCGGTCTCGTGCTCGACCGGGCGCGCGCGGCCGGGTACGACCGCGTCATGCTCTCCTGCGACGACACGAACGTCGGCTCCTACCGCACCATCGAGAGCGCCGGCGGCGAGCTCGAGGATGTCATCGACGAACCGGGTGCCGAGGCATCCGGCAACCGCTTGCGCCGGCACTGGATCGCCCTCTGACGCATCCGGGACGGATGTCGGCGAAAACCACGGGTATCGGTCGGAACGGCTTGATCTCGGCGACATCCGTGCAATCGACCGACATCCGTCCTCGGTCCGCGCGCCGACAGACCCGCGCATTCTGCGGGATGTCGGGCAGAGTGTGACCATGAGGCTTCTGCGACTCGCACGGCTGTACCCCCTGCTCGCCGGAGGCGTGCTCGCCACCATCGCCGTGACGCTGCTCTCGCTCGCCGGCCTGCACGACGCGGGCCGCTGGATCGCGACCGTCGCCGTCGGAGTGGTGATCGCGATCACCGCCTGGGACATGGTGCGCGACATCCTGCGCGCGCATTTCGGCCTCGACATCCTCGCCCTCATCGCCATGGTCGCCACCCTGCTGGTCGGCGAGTACATCGCTTCACTCGTCATCGTGCTGATGCTGTCCGGAGGAGAGGCGCTCGAAGACTACGCATCACGCCGGGCGGCCCGCGACCTGACCGCCCTGCTCGACCGCTCGCCGCAGACGGCGCATGTCGTCGAGAACGGCACCGACGCGTCGACGCGCGACGTCCCCGTCGGCGAGGTCGTGCCCGACATGGAGCTGCTGGTGCGACCGTCCGAGATCGTCCCGGTCGATGCCGTGCTGCTCAGCGAACGTGCGAGCTTCGACGAGTCGTCGCTGACCGGGGAGAGCCTGCCCGTCTCGCGCGTAGCCGCCGAGGAGGTGCTCTCGGGGGTCGTGAACGGCTCGAACGCCGTGCGCGTCCGCGCCCTGCGCCGCAGTGCAGACAGTCAGTATCAGCAGATCATCGCGCTGGTGCACGAGGCGCAGCAGAGCAAGGCGCCCACGGTGCGCCTGGCCGACCGGTTCGCCGTGCCCTTCACGCTGGTCTCGCTGCTGATCGCCGGCGTCGCCTGGTGGATCGCCGGCGACCCGCTGCGCTTCGCTCAGGTGCTCGTGCTCGCGACTCCGTGCCCGCTGCTCATCGCCGCCCCGGTGGCCTTCCTGGGCGGCCTGTCGCGCTCGGCGAAGGAGGGGGTGATCGTCAAGGGCGGTGGCGTCATCGAGCAGCTCGCGCGGGTGCGCTCGGCGGCGTTCGACAAGACCGGCACGCTGACCCAGGGCCGGCCCGAGCTCGTCGAGGTGCGCGCGGCGGAGGGGATGGATGCCGATGAGCTGCTGCGTCTGTCGGCATCCGCCGAGCAGTACTCGAGCCACGTCCTCGCCGAGGGCGTGCGGCGGGCGGCGATCGAGCGCGGACTGCGCCTCGCGCCGGCCTCGCACGCCGAGGAGGTCGCGACGAACGGCGTCACGGCCACGATCGACGGACGGGTCGTCGTGGTCGGCAAGCCCGCTTACATCGCCTCGCTCGCGCCGGACACCCGGCGCACCGATCTCGCGTCGGGACAGCTGGCGGCGTACGTCGCGGTCGACGGACGATTTGCGGGTGCGCTGGTGCTGGCGGATGCCGTGCGCCCGGAGGCCGCCGCGGTCGTCGCCGGCCTGCGCGCGCGAGGCGTCGAGCGGATCGTCATGCTCACCGGCGACGCCGAGGCGACGGCGGAAGCGATCGCGTCGCCGCTGGGCGTCACCGAAGTGCATGCCGAGCTGCTGCCGGGGCAGAAGGTGTCGCTCGCCGCCGAGATGGCGCCGCGCCCGCTGCTGATGGTGGGCGACGGCGTGAACGACGCCCCCGTGCTGGCCGCGGCCGACGTCGGTGTCGCGATGGGAGCGCGGGGATCGACGGCCGCGGGCGAGGCGGCGGATGCCGTGGTGCTGAAGGACTCGCTGCTGCCGGTGCTGCGTGCCACCGAGATCGGCCGGCACACCCTGCAGGTCGCCTACACGGCGATCTGGATCGGCATCGTGCTCAGCGTCGGCCTCATGCTCATCGCCACGACCGGCCTGATCCCTGCCGTGGCGGGCGCCTTCATCCAGGAGTTCGTCGACCTCGCCACGATCCTGTACGCGCTGCGCGCGCTCACCGGCCCGAAGCCGCGCTAATCGACTACTCCGCGACGCGCGCGGTTCGCACGGATGTCGGCGAGAACCACGGATGTCGGCAGGAATCAGCTGATTCCGCAGACATCCGTTCATGTCGCCGACAGGTGTGCGACGGGGGGAGTCTGCTACTCCGCGACGCGCGCCGCGATGTCGTGCCGGTAGTGAGCGCCGTCGAGCGAGATGCGGCCGATCGCGTCGTACGCCCTGGCCCGGGCATCCGCGAAATCCGCTCCGGTCGCGACGACGTTCAGCACCCGCCCGCCGGTCGCGACGAGTGATCCGCCCGGGGCGTCGGGAGCGCCGGTCGCGGCGTGCACGATCGAGACGCCGTCGACGGATGCCGCATCGGCGAGCCCCTCGATCATCCGCCCGGTCTGCGGCGCCTCGGGGTAGCCCTCGCTGGCGAGCACCACGGTGATCGCGACGTCTGAGGAGAACTCGGGCTGCGGTTCGTCCTCGAGGGTGCCGGATGCCGCTGCCAGAAGCAGTCTGGACAGCGGGGTGCGCAGGCGCGGCAGCACCACCTGTGTCTCGGGGTCGCCGAAGCGCGCGTTGAATTCGATCACGCGCACGCCGGCGGGGGTGAGGATGAGTCCGGCGTAGAGCAGCCCGATGAACGGGGTGCCCTCGGCGTCGAGCTGACGCACCACGGGCAGCGCGACCGTGTCGGTCACCTCGGCGACGAACGCCTCGACGCTGCCGAAGTCGTCGGCCAGCCACGGCAGCGGCGAATAGGCGCCCATGCCGCCGGTGTTCGGTCCGCCGTCGCCGTCGAGCGCGCGCTTGAAGTCCTGCGCGGGGCTCAGCGCTCGCACGGTGTCGCCGTCGCTGAGGAAGAAGAGCGACACCTCGGGGCCGGTGAGGAACTCCTCGATCAGCACGGGGCCGGCCGGCAGGTAGTGCTCGGCGTGCGCCAGGGCCTCCGCGCGGTCGGTGGTCACGATGACGCCCTTGCCCGCCGCCAGACCGTCGGCTTTCACGACGTGCGGGGCGCCGAGGTCATCGAACGCGGCCTCCACCTCTGCTTGCGCCGATGCGCGCACCGCGCGCCCCGTCGGCACGCCCGCGGCATCCATGATCCGCTTCGCGAACGCCTTCGAGCCCTCGAGCTGAGCGGCGGCGCGACCGGGACCGAACACCGGGATGCCGCGCTCGCGCAGNNGGTGGCGTCCTGCGCGATTCCGGCGTTGCCGGGGGCGGCGAAGATCTCGTGATCGTCCGCTTCGGACCGCAGGGAGAGGATGATCGCGTGCTCGCGCGCGCCCGAGCCGAGGACGAGGATCTTCATGCGGCCAGCCTACCGGCGCGGCCTCGCCCGACTCAGACCATGACGCGGCTCAGGAGCGGACACGAGTCGGACGGCGCCGGGTCAGACGGAGACGGGTCGCTCGACGGCTCGATCCCAGGGCTGCGCCCAGCCGGTCGCCTGGAACAGCGCGTCGAGGATGCCGGCCGTGAAGCCCCACACGATCGTGCCGTCCACGTCGAACGCCGGTCCGCGGTAGGTGTGGCCGTCCCGCCGCAGCACCGCGGTGAAGCGGTGGGCCGGGTCGACGAGCTGGGCGACGGGCACGCGGAACACCTCGACCGTCTCGGCGTGGTCGACCGCGGCGACCCGTGACGGCTCGCGCCACCAGGCGAGCACCGGAGTCACCAGGAAACTGCTCACCGCGAGGGGGATCTCGGGCAGCGACGCGAGCACCTCGACGCCCTGCGGGTCGAGTCCGGTCTCCTCCTGCGCTTCGCGCAGCGCGGTGGCGACGGCGTCGGCATCCTGCTCCTCGTACCCGCCACCCGGGAACGACACCTGCCCCGGGTGCGACGACAGGGTGGCCGAGCGACGCTGCAGCAGCACGTCGAGGTCGGCCGACACCGTCTCGTCGTCGGCGCGCGCCGGGATGCTGTCCAGCCGGCCGAACAGGATCAGCACCGATGCCGGCCACACGTCGTCGACGGGCATCGGCAGGCGCGGCGTCCACTCGTCGGCACGGGCGGCCGCCGCGAGCAGCTCAGCGCGCGCGCCGCGCATCTCGTCAACAGAACCGGTCATCGCTCTCGAGCCTAGGCCCGCGGTGCCCAGCGATCGCTGAGCGCGGCTTAGCCTGGTGGCATGCCCGCACGCAGGATCGACACGGCCGCAGGACGAGACGCGCTCGCGGCGGTCGCCGCCGGCGGGGCCGCCCGCGCGGTGACGGCGATGGCGGTGCGCTATCTGCTGCAGCTGCTCGACGAGAAGGCGCCGGGCAACAGCGTCGAGGTGCGGGTGCCGCCGTTCGGCGCCGTGCAGGTCGTGCAGGGGCCGCGACACACCCGCGGCACACCGCCGAACGTGGTCGAGATGGACGCGAGCACGTGGATCGCTCTTGCCACCGGGGCCGAGCGGTGGGCGGATGCCGTGGCCGCCGGCCGCGTGGCGGCATCGGGAACCCGTGCGGACCTCTCCGACCTGCTCCCGCTGCGCCCCTGAGTCGCGCGGGCCGCAGGCCCGCGCACAGCGAGCGCGTGGGAGAATGGGAGCATGTCCGGAACAGCCAGTCACTCGACCGTCGAAGCGACGATCCGCCCCGTGCCGCGCTACGGCGTCTTCATGGTGACGGGCGCCGTGCTGGGGATCGTCGTCGCGGGCATCCTGACGCTGCTCGGCTCGTACGAGCCGTCCGACGTGCTCGGCGTGGTCTACCCACCCGGACAGGTGTTCGGCTTCGCGCTGCTGTGGACGGTTCCGATCGGCGTCGCACTCGGCGGCATCATCGCCGTCGGCCTCGACCGCGCCGCCCGCCGGCATGCTCGCGTCGTCACCGTCGAGCATGAGCGCGTGGTCGCCGACGACGGTCAGCTCTAGGCGAGCTAGGCGAGCTCGGCGATCACCGGTCGCATCGCCGCGTCGAACGCCACCACATCACGCCGCAGTCCGTCGGTGACGGCGACGCTCAGCGAGCCGATCCACCAGATGCCGCGCTGCGTGAACGGCAGCACCTGAACGTTCAGCTCGAACGAGTGCGCGCGTCTGCCGATCTCGCGCTCGAACTCGGCGATCGCACTGGCGTAGGCGCGGTACGACCCGCCGGATGAGCTGACCGAGTCGACGTATCTGTTGTGCGCACGCTGCGCGTAGTGCAGCACGGTCTGCGCGTGCGGGATGATCGCGTCGCGCAGATCCTCCGCGCCGGTGGACGGCAGCGCGATGAGGGTGTCGAAGCCCTCGACGAGCTCCAGCGGAACCTCCGAGCGGTGCGCGCGCGGCTCGACGGTCATGTCCCAGTACTCGCGCCACTGCTTCTCGAGTGCGTCGTCGACCTCGGTCGCGTCGGGCCGGCGCACCTCGAGTCCGCGCAGCGCCGGCAGATCGTCGGGGGCCCGGATGCCCAGCAGCTGCCGCAGTGCGAGCGCGACCAGCACCGAGGTGCCGGCGTCTTCGCGGATCAGCCACTGCGGCTTGTCGACCATGGCCCCATCGTAGGGTCCTTCATGATCTTGCGCGCGGCTCTTGCGGCCCGCGTCGCGGCGGGTGCTCCGTCGGCGGGTGCTCGCCGGCGGGTGCTCCGCCGACGGGTGCGCCTCAGCGGCGACGGGAGAGGATGCGGCGGTGCAGACGCTCGCGACTGCGGGAGGGCGGACGCGTGGCATCCACCAGTGCCTGTCGAGCCGCGGCGAGGCTGGGGTAGCAGCCGATGCGGCGGCTGTGGCGGTCGTGCACGACGTGGGCGGTGTCGTCGACGGTCACGAAGCCGGCGAACTCGCCCCGGCTCGTCGCGACGAACACGTCTTCATCGGCCTGACGCCAGGCCAGCTCTGCGGGTTCGGTGTCGGCCGCAGGGTCGCGGTCGTGAATGGGCGCGCCGGAGCGCGCGGAAGTATCGGTACTGCTCATGGTCTCTGGTCTGTCTGCGGGCAGCATGCTGCCGGCGGTGATTCGATCGGGGCGCCGAAACCCGCATCGGTGCGGATCGGCCACTCATGCCCGGCCTGGATGTGTGCGCTGTGCCGGTGAGATACGGCGGAATGTCGCGCAACCACCCATATTAGCAGGTCACCGTGCCGGAGCGCGCCGACCGGCTCGTCACGAGGGGGCAGGGGCCCCCGCGTGCCGGTACGCTGTACTGGTGGCAGACTCCCCCACCAATCCCTATGCTCAGGCCGGTGTCGACACCGCCGCCGGCGATCTCGCCGTCGAACTCATGAAGGCCTCCGTGCGCGCGACGCACGGGCCCGAGGTGCTCGGGGGTGTCGGCGGCTTCGCGGGCATGTTCGACGCCAGCGCGCTGCTCGGCTACCGGCGTCCGCTGCTGGCCAGCAGCACCGATGGCGTGGGCACGAAGGTCGCGATCGCGCAGGCCATCGACAAGCACGACACGATCGGGCAGGACCTCGTCGGGATGGTGGTCGACGACATCGTCGTGGTCGGCGCCAAGCCGCTGTTCATGACCGACTACATCGCGTGCGGCAAGGTCGTCCCCGAGCGCATCGCCGACATCGTGCGCGGCATCGCCGAGGCGTGCTCGGCGACCGGCACCGCCCTCGTCGGCGGCGAGACGGCCGAGCATCCGGGCCTTCTGGGTCCGCGCGACTACGACGTGGCGGGCGCGGCGACCGGGGTCGTCGAGGCGGATGCCATGCTCGGCGCGCACCTCGTGCAGGACGGCGATGCCGTGATCGCGCTCGGATCGAGCGGACTGCACTCGAACGGGTACTCGCTCGTGCGGCACATCGTCGCGAACGCGGGCATCGGCTACGGAGACAACGCGGCCGACCTGGGCGGCACGTGGGGCGAGGCTCTGCTCGAGCCGACGCGGCTGTACACGACGCCGCTGCTGACGCTCCTCGAGGCGCTGCCCGGAGCGGTGCACTCACTGAGCCACGTGACCGGCGGGGGGATCGCGGCGAATCTCGCGCGCGTCCTGCCCCAGGGCAGCTGGGCCGAGGTCGACCGCTCGACGTGGACGCCCAGCCCGGTGTTCCAGGTGCTGGCCGACATCGCAGGCACCCCGATCGTCGACACCGAGGGCACGTGGAACCTCGGCATCGGATTCCTCGCTGTCGTCGCCGCCGACAAGGCGGAAGCTGCGATCGCCGCCATCGGCGCGCAGGGCATCGCCACCTGGCAGGTCGCGACCGTGCACACGGGTGCGCGTCCGGAGGGCGGGTTCGAGGAAGGCGCCAAGGGCGTCGACGGCGGAGCGGTGCGCCTGGTGGGCGCGTACGCGGACGGAGTGAAGTAACACCCATGTGCGGCATCGTCGGAATGGTCGCAGGCGGCCCGGTCAACCAGGACATCTACGACGCCCTGCTGCTGCTGCAGCATCGCGGGCAGGACGCCACGGGCATCGCCACCGCGGAGCCCAACGGCGTCATGCACATGGCGAAGGCCGAGGGCATGGTGCGCGAGGCGTTCCGCACCCGCGACATGCGGTCGCTGCTGGGCACCATCGGCCTGGGGCACGTGCGCTACGCCACCAAGGGCACCGCGTCGAGCGAGGAGGAGATGCAGCCCTTCTACGTGAACGCGCCGTACGGCATCGTGCTCATCCACAACGGCAACCTCACCAACACCCGTGAGCTCACGGCCGACATGGCCGACCGCTACCGCCGCCACCTGAACTCGTCGAGCGACACCGAGCTGCTGCTGAACGTGCTCGCCGGCGAACTGCAGACCTCGACCTCCACCGTCGACCTGGACCCCGAGCGCATCTTCGAGGCGGTCGAGCGCACGCACGCCCGCGTCGAGGGCGCCTACGCGGTCATCGCGATCATCGCCGGGTACGGTCTGCTCGCGTTCCGCGACCCGTTCGGCATCCGTCCGCTCATCCTCGGTCGCCGTGCGGCCGGCACCCCCGGTGGCCAGGACGAATGGGTCGTGACCAGCGAATCGCTCGTGCTCGAGAACGCCGACTACGAGATCGTGCGCGAGGTCGAGCCGGGCGAGGCGATCTTCATCTCGAACGACGGTGAGCTGTTCACCCGCCAGTGCGCCGAGAACCCGCAGCTCGTGCCGTGCGCGTTCGAGTACGTCTACCTCGCCAGGCCCGACTCGGTGATGAACGGCGTCTCGGTGTACGAGTCGCGCCTGCGCATGGGCGACAAGCTCGCCGACACCATCGCCAAGCACGTGCCGCTCGATGAGATCGACGTGGTCATGCCGATCCCCGACTCGTCGCGTCCCTCGGCGATGGAGGTCGCCCGCAAGCTCGGCAAGGAGTACCGCGAGGGCTTCTACAAGAACCGCTATGTCGGTCGCACGTTCATCATGCCCGGGCAGGCGGTGCGCAAGAAGAGCGTGCGCCAGAAGCTCAACGCGATGTCGGCGGAGTTCCGCGGCAAGAACGTGCTGCTGATCGACGACTCGATCGTGCGCGGCACCACGAGTCAGCAGATCATCCAGATGGCCAGGGATGCCGGAGCGAAGTCGGTCATCTTCGCCTCGGCGGCGCCGCCGGTGCGCTACCCGCACGTGTACGGCATCAACATGCCCTCGAGGCACGAGCTGATCGCGCACGGGCGCACCATTCCCGAGATCGCCGAGGAGCTCGGCTGCGACCGCATCGTCTATCAGGAGGTCGACGATCTGAAGGCGGCGATCATCGAGGGAACCGACCTGACCGACCTCGACATGAGCTGCTTCGACGGACGGTATGTCACCGGCGCCGTCACGCCCGAGTACCTCGCCTGGGTAGAGCAGTCGCAGACCTCGTGATCGGCCCGCGGCCGCTCTGGCGCGGCAGGGTGCTGGCCGTGCTCGGGATCCTGCTCTGCGCCTTCTCGCTGCGCTCTGCCGTCGCCTCGCTCTCGCCCGTCGTCGACCTGATCGGCGAGGACTTCGAGGTGTCGTCGGCCGTGCTCGGTGTGATCGGCACGCTGCCGCCCGCGTGCTTCGCGGTGTTCGGCATCCTCACCCCGATGCTCGAACGGCGGCTGGGCATCGAGCGGCTGACGGTCATCGCCCTGACCGCCGTCACCGTGGGGCTCATCGGGCGCAGCCTCGCGGTCGACGCGATCGGCCTGCTGGTGGGCACCGCGGTGGTGTTCGCCGGGGTGGGCATGGCCAACATCCTGCTGCCGCCGCTGGTCAAGACGTACTTCGCCGACCGCATCGGGCTGATGATGACGGTGTACACCGCCACCATGGCGTTCTCGACGTTCGTGCCGCCGCTGCTCGCCGTTCCCGTGGCGGATGCTGCCGGCTGGCGCTTCTCGGTGGCGATGTGGGCTGCCTTCGCCTTCGCCGGAGTGATCCCCTGGCTGGTCATGATGCTCCGTCCCGGCGCTCCGGCCGCCGCCGCGACGCCGGCGTCCGACTCCGCGGATGAGGACACCGTCTTCTCCGCCACGGGACCGATCGCCACCGCGCCGAGCAACCGACGTCTGTTCGCCCGTCTCGCGCGGATCCCTCTGGTGTGGGCGCTGGCGATGACCTTCGGCACCTCGTCGACGATGGCGTACGTGTCGTTCGCATGGCTGCCGTCGATCCTCATCGACACCGCAGGGGTGGATGCCGCGACCGCCGGCTTCCTGCTGTCGCTGTGGGCGTTCATCGGCCTGCCCGCGTCGCTCATCGTGCCCGTGCTGGTCGTGCGGTTCCAGGCCACGCGGCCGCTGTTCGTGTTCGGGTCGCTCTCGGCTCTCGCCGGGCTGCTGGGCATCATGCTCGCACCGGTGCCCGAGCTGCTCTGGCTCTGGATGACCCTGTTCGGCCTGGTCGGGCTGCTCTTCCCGCTGGCGCTCGTGCTGATCAGCATCCGCACCCGCACCCCCGAGAGCGCGGTGCTGCTGTCGAGCTTCGTGCAGAGCGCCGGCTACGTGCTCGCCGCGATCTTCCCGGCGCTCGTCGGAATCCTGCACGACGCGACCGGCGGCTGGAGCATCCCGCTCATCGCCGTCGCCGCCGTGCTCGTGCTCACCTTCCCCGCCGGACTCGTCGCGGGTCGCCGCGTCACGGTCGAGGACGAGTGGGAGCGCCGGCACGGACGCTGGTGAGCACCGGTCCTCCGGCCCGAACGACGACGAAACCCTGGCCGACGCGGCGTATGCCGGTCGCCAGGGTTCCTGCGCGAGTCGAGGTCAGGCTCGCTCGAGCTCTTCTTCGTCTTCGTCCGCGTACAAGTCGGCCCACTTGTCGACGTACTGGTCGTCTGACGTCGGGTGCCCGAGCTCACTCTCCAGCGCAGAGAAGTTCACGTCGGGACTGTACGACTTGAGTTCGCGGGCGATCTTGGTGTGCTTCGCCTTCTGACGGCCACGGCCCATGCGCGAGACCCCCTTATACGAGTTCAGCAGCGGGCTCGTGACGGGCCCGATGATATTCACGGCACCGGCGTGAAGCCGGTAAGAGTAGCATTCAGGATAGCACGCACGCCAGAGCATCCGGCCGTCCTGCGGCCGCCCTGCGGAAGGATCGACATGACGGATTCCACGCCCCGAGCAGCTGAGGAAGCGGCACAGAACGCGGCACTGCAGAAAGCGGTGATCGTCGGCATCCAGCCGGGTCAGCCACCGCACGTCCTGGACGAGGCGCTGCGCTACGCGCGGCTGCTGAGCGCCCCCCTCGTCGTCGTGCACGTCGACGTGACGCGCTTCGTCACGTACGAGGATCCGGACGGCTACGTGCACTCCGCTCCGATCGACCTCAACCTCGACGCCGGCGCCGCCGAGTTCGAGGACGTGCAGCGGGCGGCCGAGCAGGCTCTCGCCGACGTGGACGTGCCGTGGACGGCACGCCAGCTGGTCGGCGACCCGGCCCTGGCGATCAAGCAGCTGGCAGAGAAGCTCGATGCCCAGCTGATCGTGGTCGGCACCCGCAAGCGCGGTCTGGGCGAGTCGATCCGCGAGTTCTTCACCGGCTCCGTCGCGGCCCGACTGGCACACCGCCAGCACCGATCCGTGCTCGTCGTCCCGCAGGGCGACACGGTGCCGGACGACCAGAAGGACATCTGGACGGAATAAGCCGCCAGGCGGCTCCGCTTCCCGCTGGCGGCTCCGCGCACCGAAACCGATTGGCGCCGTCGGTGGCCGCCGCATTCAATGGACAGGTGACACCGTCCTCTCGTCGCGCGTTCGCGCTCATGCTGACCGCGCTGCTGCTGCTCGCCGTCAACCTGCGCCTCGCGGTCACGACGGCGTCGGTGCTGCTGCCCCTGCTCCTCGACGAGGGCGCGCTGACGCCGCAGGCCGCGATCGTCGTCCCCGCCGTGCCGACCGCCATGTTCGCCATCGGCGGGGTCGTCACGCCATGGCTGAGTCGGCGGATCGGCGCAGCGGCGGCCGTCACCTGGGCGATGGGGGCGGTCGCCGTGGGGATGCTGGCGCGCTTCGTTCCGCACCCGGTCGCGATCGTCGGCGGGACGATGCTCGCGATGGCCGGCATCGCGGTCGTGAACGTCATGCTCCCCGCCCTCGTGCGGGCGACGAGCGGCAGCCGCATGCGCTCGGTGACGACCGCGTACACGACCGTGCTCTCCGCATCGAGCGCGATCGGCGCCGCAGCAGGGGTGCCGATCGCGCACGCGCTCGGCTCGGCGACGCTCGGCCTCGGAGCGTGGGCCGTGTTCGCCGTGCTCGCCTTCGGCGTCTGGATCGCCGCCTCGCGCGGTCACGACGTCGACGCGGCGCTGAGCGCACCCACCTCGTCGTCGCGTCCGCCGCTGCCGCGGGGCACCTGGCCGCTCACCGGCTTCTTCGCGCTGCAGGCGCTGCTCGCCTTCATCGTGATGGGGTGGCTGCCGACGATAGCCGTGGATGCGGGGATCAGCCCCGCCCGTGCGGGCGTGCTGCTCGGCATCGTGATCGTCGTCAGCATCCCGGCCGGCCTGATCGCGGTGAGCATGGCGCACACGCTGCGCGGGGTCCGCGTCGGCGTGGCCGGGGTGTCCGCCGGCTCCGCGGCCGGCCTGCTGGGACTGTGGCTGGCGCCGACCTCGGCTCCCGAGCTGTGGAGCGTGCTGATCGGAACGGGCATGGCGGCCTTCCCGCTGACCCTCGCGCTGATCGCCCGCTCGGGTTCGGGGGCTGCCGAGGCCACGCGCGTGTCCGGCGTCGCGCAGGGCGTCGGCTACGCCATCTCCACCATCGGACCGCTGGCGGCGGGCGCCTGGTACGGCGCGGGCGGCGAGTGGGGCCCGGTGCTGGTCGCCATGGTCGTCGGTGCGGTGCTGCAGGCTCTGATCGGTCTGGCCCTGGCATCCGGGCCCCAGGCGAGCGAGCGTCGCCCCTGACACGACGAGACCCTCACCCGCCCAGGCGGGGGAGGGTCTCGAAGGTATTACTGCTTGTCGGTCGGCAGCGCGCTCAGTGCACGGGTGACGGCGCGGGCCGCCTCGTCCATCGCGTGCTCGAGCTCGGTGACGACGGATGCCGGAAGCGAGCCTCCGCGAGCGACATGCGTGCGCAGATCGGTGCGCAGCTGAGCGCGGAACGCGTTGATCGAGGCATCCGCCCGCTGCAGGTGCTCGCGGCTGGTGGCGCGCTCGCCGCTCATCCCGTCGAACCGGGGGCGCGACTTCGCTGCGCGCTGCTCCTCGTGGGCGGCGGTGGCGAGGTCGGCGCGCAGGCTGCGCATGGCATCCTGCACGCTCTGGCGCACCTCGTTCGCGATCAGCCGCACCGAATCGGCGAGGCCCTGCTCGATGCCTGCCAGATCGCCCTCGCGGGCGCTGAGCTCGGCGCGGCCGGCGTCGGTGATGGCGTAGATCGTGGTGCGGCCGTCAACGGTCTTGGTCACCAGGCCCTCCTCCTCGAGCTTCGCCAGACGCGGGTAGATCGTGCCGGCGCTGGGGGTGTACGTGCCGCCGGTGCGATCGGTGAGCGCCTGGATGATGCCGTAGCCGTGCTGCGGCGCCTCGGCGAGCAGCGACAGCAGGTACAGCCGCAGATCGCCGTGCGAGAAGACCGCGGGGCTCATGATTCCCACTCCGCGTCGTCTGCCACCGACACCTGCGGGCGACGCAGCACCGTGACCCCGCCGGAGACGGAGTTCGCGCGCACGTCGACGAAGCTGCCGGACAGCTCGCCGACCTGACCGGTGTAGCTGCCCGGCCCGCCGCTCGAGCGCTCGACGCCGTCGACCGTGATCCGCCCGGTCATGCTGCGCAGCACGTAGTTCGCGGGCAGGGTCTCGTCGAGTCGCACGGTCGTGCCACCCGAGACGGTGTTGAGGTTGATGGTGTTCATGTCGCCGACGGCGTCGATGAGGACCGAGCCGGACACGGTGTCGACGGTCGCCTTGCGCAGGCTGCCGGTCACGGCGACATCGCCCGAGACGCTGTTCGCGTTGATCGAGCCTGTCAGTCCGCGCACCTGCACGTCGCCCGACACCGAGTTGGCGGTGAGGTCGCCGGTGATGCCGTCGGCGATCAGGTCACCCGACACGGTGTTGAGCTTGGCGTCGTTGCGGATGCCCGAGACCAGCGCGCCGGCGCTGACGACACCGAGTGTGAGGGCGATGGCGCGGGGCACGGCGATGCTCACCTCGGCCTTGGGGCCGCCCGCCCCGAAGTTGCGGAACACGTCGAGGAAGTTGTCCCACCCGATCTGGGGGTGGTCGATCTCGACCTGGGTGCCGTCGGACTCGATGCGCAGGTCCTTCACGGTGACGCCGCGCACCTCGATGCGGATGCCGGGTTCGTCGTGTGCGATCACGTCGACCTGTCCGCCGACGAGGCCGACCTTCAGGCGCGACGCGGAGTCGATGTCGATCACTCGTTCCTCGCCGGGGGCGATGAGCCACTTCTCGGTCATGGGGTTCTCCTTGGATAGCGGATATCGAGATATATCGCGTTGAAGGAACCGTAACACGATATATCTCGATGTGCTACGCCTGCCGCTTTCGAATCGCTCAACTGCCCGGTCGCAGAGGCGAAGGCTGCACGTTGAGCGATTCGAAAGCGTGGAACCACGACGTGTCGCGACACGACACTGACCCCACCGACCGCCGCGGGTAGTCTGGCAAGCACGATGAGCATCACGCGCCGCACTCTGCTCGTCGGCGCCGGGGCGGGCGCCGTCGGACTGCTGCTCTCCGCCTGCACGCCCGAGCCGCAGCCCGCGCCCACTCGCACCAGGACGCCGATGCCCCGGCCGACCGCGCCCGAGGCGGTGCCCGCGCCGGCCGGCTGGCTGCGCAGCACGTGGGCCACCGACCCGTATTCGCACGGATCGACCAGCTACCTGCCCGCAGGCGCCGATCCCACCGAACGCCAGCGCCTCGCCGAACCCGTGCTCGACCGGCTGTTCTTCGCCGGCGAGGCCACCGACTCCGACCATCCCGGCACGCTGGTCGGAGCCGTCGACGACGCACGGCGGGCGGCGCTCGCGCTCATCTCGGCGAGCGACGACACCGAGCGTCTGGCCATCGTCGGCGCGGGTGCAGCCGGAGTGATCGCGGCCCGGATGCTTGCGGATGCCGGCCACGAGGTCACCCTGTTCGAAGCGCGCGAGCACATCGGAGGTCGCATCCGCAGCATCGCCGATGACGAGCAGTGGCCGATCCCTCCGCAGCTCGGCGCCTGGCTGCTCAGCGAAGCGGACCTCGCGTCGCTCGACGGCCGGCTGGTCGACCTGGGCGATCGTTCGCTCGCACTCGACACCGCGACGACGTGGAGCGCAGAGGGCGAGACCGAGGGTCTCGACGGCGCGCCGATCGCACAGGCCGTCGAGAAGGCCCAGGCACAGGCATCCGACGCGGCGATCACCGATGCACTCGCCGCGAACGGCGCCGACCTCGACGACCCGGCGCTCTCGGCGTCACTCGCCTGGATGGCGGCGATGACGGGGGCCGATCCGTCGCGTGCGTCCAGCTGGTATCCACCCCACTTCCCCGGCGACGGCGTGCACGGCATGATCGGCGACCTCGACGCATTCCTCGGCGAGCAGCTGGAGGGCGTGAAGGTGGCGACGGCGTCGCCCGTCGCGCGCATCGCGTACGACGACCGCGGGGTCAGCCTGCGACTGGGCACCGGGGAGGCGCTCTCGTACGACCGCGTGATCGTCACCGCGCCGCTCGGGGTGCTGCAGAAGCAGGGGATCGAGTTCGCCCCCGCGCTGCCCTTCTCGCATCGGGGTGCGATCGCGGCACTCGCATCCGGTTTCATCGAGACGGCGTGGATGCGCTTCGACGAGGCGTTCTGGACGACCGAGGCGACCATCTGGCACGTGGCCGGGGGAGACGCGCTGATCCGCACCTGGCTGAACCTCCAGCCGTTCACCGGTGAGCCGGTGCTCGTCGGTCTCGTCGGCGGCGCGGACGCGGAGCGTTTCGCCGAGCTCAGCGAGCGCGACGCCACGGCCGCAGCGCGCGCCTCGCTCGCGTTCTTCGCAGCGCCGGCAGACGACGAGGGCTGATCTCGCCCCACGGCGCAACCGTGGGCCGCACCTTGCTGAGCAGCACGAGCGCGACCGCGACCCCGGCGAAGATCGCCAGGGCCAGCGCGCAGCTGAGCACCATCTCGCCCACGCCGGACACCTGGCGCAGGTCGAGGAAGTAGTACGGATACCAGCCGATGACGGTGCCGCGCCAGATCGTGAAGACGCCCCACGCCACCGGATACAGCAGCACGAACGGCACCACGCGCCACGACGCTTCACGCCGGCCGGGGCCGAACACCCACGCGACGACCGCCCACGCCGGCAGCACGAAATGCAGCACGACGTCCGACCAGGGGACGGTGATCGGGATGCCGTGCTCGCCGGCCTGCCACACGATGAGCGCGAACGCGAGACCGGCGGTGATCGTCCAGCTGAGCACGAGGGCGCGAGCCGTGGTCAGCCACGCCGGATCCTCCTCGCGGCGCAGGGCGACGACCCCGGCGACGACAGCCAGCACAGCGAACGCGGTGTTCGACTGGATCGTCAGATAGGCGAAGAAGTTCGAGCCGGCCATGGTCTGCGAGCCCATGCCCCACAGCATCCGGTGCACCAGCGCCGCGATGCACACGGCGGCGGTCGCCAGACGAGACCAGCCGAAGATCCTTCGCGTGAGCACTCGAGCGTCGTCCTCCCGGCGGTCCGGCGGCATCGGGGGCGCAGCCGCACCACCGCTTCGAGTCTATGCAACGGCGGGCGAGCGACCGCGGGCAGGCGCGCGGCTAGAGTGGCGCAGTGACCACCCCGACCCCCGTGCGCACCGTCATCCGCCGGGCGGGGCTGGCCGCGGTGGGCGGGACGGTCGGCACCGCCGCCCGCCTCGGGCTCGGGATGCTCATCGCCGACGCCCCCGTCGCGGTGCTGGTGGCCAACATCGCGGGGGCCATGCTGCTCGGCATCCTGACCGCTCGTCTTCCCGCATCCGACCTGCGGATCCTGCTCGGCACCGGGATGCTCGGCGGATTCACCACGTACAGCGCGTTCGCGCTCGACAGCGTCGAGCTGTGGGCCGACTCGCCCGCGCGCGCCGTGGGATACGTCGTCGCGAGCGTCGGCGGCGGGCTGGTGGCCGCGTGGCTCGGGCTGCGGATCGGCGGATCCTTCCGCGTCGGGCGGGCGTCGTGAGTCCGCTGGTGTTTGCGCTGGCCGCCGCCTGCGGCGGACTCGGCGCCGCCGCCCGGTACCTGATCGACATCGGCATCGCGGGCATCGCCCGCTCGCGCTTCCCGTGGGGCGTGATGGTGATCAACGTGACCGGCTCGCTGCTGCTGGGCGTGGTGGTCGGGATGCTTCCCGGCAGTGCCTTCGTCGTGGGTGCCGGGTTCCTCGGCGGCTACACCACCTTCAGCACGGCGATGATCGACGCGGTCTCGCTGTGGCGGGACGGCGCGCGGCGCGCGGCGGTCGTCGATGTGGTCGGGATGCTCGTGCTCTCGCTCGTCGCCGCGCTGGTCGGCCTCGCCTGCGGGAGCGCGCTGGGCTGAGGTTGCCAGTCGGGCCACAGGTTCGGGCGCGCATAATGTACAGACGTACATCTTGAGCCCGGGAGGGTCATGAGCGAGCCGCCACGCCGCCGTCGTGATCCCGAGGCGCGCCGTACCGAGATCATCGCCGCGACAGCCGAGCTGATCCTCGAGTTGGGGGTGAGCGCGGTCACTCACCGTCTGATCGCCGCTCGCGCGGGCGTGCCCCTCGGTGCGACCACGCACTACTTCGCCACGCTCGACGACCTGCGCTCGCAGGCTCTGCATCACCTGGTCGCCGAGCTCGACGCTCGCGTCGACGGCATCCGCTCAGCGCTGGAGCAGCGCGGCGCGACCCCGCAGGTGCTGACGCAGCTGATCGTGCAGGCGCTCGCCGACGCGCGCGCACTCGAGGCCGACCGCGCCGTCGTGACCGCCGCCGTCGACGATCCCCAGCTGCGCGCCATGGCCCGGCGGTGGTCGGAGCGGATGACCGGCTTCCTCATCCCCGCCTACGGCGTAGAGCGGGCGACCGCCGCGGCCGTCTTCATCGACGGCGTGCTCTGGCACGCCCGCATCCACGACGAGACGCTGAACGCGTCTCTGATCGAGAACGCCCTCGCCGGCATCCTCGGCACCGAACCTACGACCACGAGCGACTGAAAGAGCACCGCGTGTCGAACCTCGCCATCCTCAGCCTGCGCAACCGCGCACTCATCGCGCTGATCACCGTCGTCTCCGCCGTCTTCGGCGGCCTGGCGCTCACCAACCTCAAGCAGGAGCTGATCCCCTCGCTCGAGCTGCCGGCGCTGGTGGTCATGAGCACCTACCCCGGCGCATCGCCCGAGGTGGTCGAGAACGACGTCTCCACCCCGATCGAGAAAGCCATCCAGGGCGTGCCCGGCCTGGAGTCGAGCAGCGCCACGAGCACCACCAACGCGTCGATCGTGCAGGCGATGTTCGCCTACGGCACCGATCTCGCCACGGCCGAGCAGAAGATGCAGCAGGCGATCAACCGCATCTCGCAGCAGCTGCCCGATGACGTCAGCCCGCAGGTGCTCAGCGTCTCGATCGACGACTTCCCCGTCATCCAGATCGCCGTCACCGGCTTCGACGACTCGGAGACCGCGCAGCAGGAGCTCGAGACCACGGTGATCCCCGAACTCGAAGACGTCGACGGCGTCAACGCCGCCGAGATCGTCGGCGGCGTCGGCCAGCGCATCACGATCACCCCCGACCGGGCGAAGCTGTTCGCGGCAGGGCAGACGACGCAGGCGATCAGCCAGGCACTCGAGCAGAACGGCGTGCTGCTGCCTGGCGGTGACATCACCGAGGCCGGCGAGACGCTCACCGTGCAGTCCGGCGCGAAGCTCACCTCCGCCGCAGACGTCGCGGCCCTGCCGCTGAGCGGCACCGATCTCACGATCGGCGAGGTCGCCGACGTGGCGCAGGTGGCCGATCCGGTCACGTCGATCTCCCGCGTCGACGGTGAGGACGCGCTGTCGATCGCGGTCACCAAGCTGCCCGCGGCGAACACGGTCGAGGTCTCGCAGGGCGTGCTGGCCGCGCTCGACGAGCTCGGCGACACGTTCCCGGACGCGGAGTTCACGGTCATCTTCGACCAGGCGCCGTACATCCAGCAGTCGATCGAGACGCTCGCCACCGAGGGCATGCTCGGTCTGGCGTTCGCCGTGCTCGTCATCCTCGTCTTCCTGCTGTCGATCCGCTCGACCCTGGTCACCGCGATCTCGATCCCCACCAGCGTGCTGATCACCTTCATCGGGCTGCAGGCGTTCGGGTACTCGCTCAACGTGCTCACCCTCGGCGCGCTCACGATCGCGATCGGCCGCGTCGTCGACGACTCGATCGTGGTGATCGAGAACATCAAGCGGCACTACGTCGAGGGGGCCGACAAGGGCGCAGCGATCCGATTGGCCGTGCGCGAAGTGGCATCGGCGATCAATGCCTCGACCATCACGACCGTGGCGGTGTTCCTGCCGATCGTGTTCGTCGGCGACATGGTCGGCGAGCTGTTCCGACCCTTCGCGATGACCGTGACCATCGCGATGGTCGCGTCGCTGCTCGTCGCGCTGACCATCGTGCCGGTGCTCGCGTACTGGTTCCTGCGGCCGGGCAAGCCGCTGCTCGCGGCGGACGGCTCGCGCATCGATCCCGAGCATCCGGATGCCCCGCCCACGGCACTGCAGCGGATGTACCGGCCGATCCTCGGCTGGACCCTGAAGCACTCCGCGGTGACCGTCGTGCTCGCGGTGCTCGTGCTCGCGGGCACGCTCGCCGCCGCGCCGCTGATGAAGATCAACTTCCTCAGCGACTCCGGCCAGAACACCATGACCGTCACGCAGGACATCGGCGAGACCGCGAGCCTGGAGGCGAAGTCCGAGGCAGCGAAGAAGGTCGAGGAGGCCCTCGACGGCCTCGACGGGATCACGCATGTGCAGGCGTCGATCGGCTCGAGCGGATCGGCTCTGCGCGACGCGTTCTCGGGCGGCGCGGGCATCACGTACTCGATCCAGACCAGCGACGAGGTCGATCAGGAGCAGCTGCGCGCTGACGTGCAGAAGAAGGTCGACGGTCTCGACGACGCCGGTGAGATCACCGTCGCGGCGAGCGGCGGCGGATTCGGCTCGAGCGACATCGCGGTCACGGTGACCGCCCCGAACGCGGAGGACCTGCAGGCCGGCACCGACGCCCTCATGGAGGAGCTCGACGGACGCGACGGCATCGGCCAGGTCACGAACAACCTGTCGGCCTCACTGCCCTACATCGCCGTGGTCGTCGACCGCGAGGCCGCTGCGGCGCGCGGACTGTCGGAGGTCGCGGTCGGGTCGATCGTGTCGGGCACGATGCGTCCGCAGCAGATCGGCTCGGTCGAGGTGGACGACAGCGCTCTCACGGTGTATCTCGTCGACCCCGAACCGCCGACATCCGTCGAGGCGCTGAAGCAGCTGTCCATCCCCACCGCTACCGGGCCTGTGCCGCTGCAGGAGCTCGCGACCGTCGAGCAGCGTGAGGGCCCCACCTCGATCTCGACCGAGCAGGGGCGCCGCACCGCCACGATCACCGTGCCGCCGGCATCCGACGACCTCGCCGTCGCCACTGCATCGGTCACCGCGGCGCTCACCGCGGTAGACCTGCCCGACGGCGCTCGCGCCGAGGTGGGCGGCGTCGCCGAGCAGCAGGCCGACTCGTTCTCGCAGCTCGGACTGGCGATGCTCGCGGCGATCCTCATCGTGTACGTGGTGATGGTCGCGACGTTCAAGTCGCTGCGTCAGCCGCTGCTGCTGCTCGTGTCGGTGCCGTTCGCCGCGACCGGCGCGATCCTGCTGCAGATCGTGACCGGTGTGCCGCTGGGCGTCGCCTCGCTGATCGGCGTGCTGATGCTGATCGGCATCGTGGTGACGAACGCGATCGTGCTCGTCGACCTGGTCAACCAGTACCGGTCGAAGGGGCTCACCACGCCCGAGGCGGTGATGGCGGGAGGTGAGAAGCGTCTGCGGCCGATCCTCATGACCGCGCTCGCGACGATCTTCGCGCTGACGCCGATGGCACTGGGGATCACCGGGCACGGCGGGTTCATCTCGCAGCCGCTCGCGATCGTCGTGATCGGCGGACTCGTGTCGTCGACCGTGCTCACCCTCATCGTGCTGCCGACGCTCTACAACCTCGTCGAGGGGGCGAAGGAGCGCCGTCACGCGAAGCGCACCGCAGGTCCGGATGCCGGAGGCCCGGATGCCGGAGGGCCGGATGCCGGAGGGCCGACACCTGCCGCCGCACCGGCCGACGGGGTCGCCCTCACGCGGCGTCAGCTGCGCGCGGCTGACGCGCACGAATGAGCCGGCGGGCCGCTCAGTCGAAGCGGATGCCCCACTGCAGCCTCCACGCTTCGCCTGCGGCGAGGCGGCGCAGCCCGCGGCCGGAGTTGAAGGCGTCGGCGGGCGCCGTCATCGGCTCGATCGCCACGGCGAGCGGTCGCCCGGGGTACTTGTCGGTCGTGAACGCCTGCACGTAGTCGAACCCCGGTCCCTGCTGTAGCGTCACCGTGCGGCCGTCCGGGGCGGAGAGCGTGGTGCGCACGTAGCCGTCGGCGTCGCGGTGCAGGTTGGCGTACCCGGTGTCGAGCTGAACGTCGCCGAGACGACGGCCCTCGCGCAGGTCGGTCGCCGACGAGACCGGGCTCTCGCCGACCGGCAGCATCCGGTCATCGGTCTCGAAGTACGTCTCGGCCGGCAGCCGCAGCACCAGCTCTCGTGAGTCGACCCCGTCGACGACGAAGAAGGGGTGGGTGCCGAGCGCGACCGGCGCCGGGTCGGTCGAGTGGTTGGTGAGCGTGTGCGTGACATCCATCCCGGCATCCGTCAGCGCGTAGGTCACCGACGTCGCCACGAGATACGGGTAGCCGGTCTGCGGCACGATGTTCGCGGCGAGAGTGACGGCGTCATCGGTGTGCTCGACGATCTCGTACGCGGTGTAGCGCAGCAGCCCGTGGCTGGCGTTGCGGAACTTCGGCTCGCTGATCGACAGGGCGCGCTCGGCGTCGCCGTCCTGCCAGACCCCGCCGCGGATGCGGTTCGGCCAGGGCGCCAGCACGACGCCCGAGCACGAGGGCGTCGGCTGATCGGCCGGGTAGGGCGGCACGATCTCGACGTCGCCGACGGTGAGATGGCGCAGTGAAGCGCCGACCTGCGCGATCTGCGCCGTCACGTCGCCACGTCGCAGGTGGATCTGGATGCCGGTGGGGGAGCCGATCACATCGTCAAGAGGCATGAGGTCATCGTACGGCGGGCACTCTCTCAGCAAAGCCCGGTATTCTGGAAGGAGTCGGCTTCGAGCACCCGCGTCACGCGGTTCTTCCGAGCACTACTCATGCTCACTGTGAGCTCAGGGGCCGATGGTTCATAACCATCACATGAATGGCCCCGGTCGACGGATGCTCGGGTATGTCCCACGCGCGCTGATCTCTGTGCCCGCGGAGCGGACGCTGTTCTCGTGTCAGAGACAGTCAGGAAACACCATGCCCAAGAACGGCAAGCCCAAGGGCGGACGCCCGTCGCGCAACTTCGAGCCGCGGTACGCGAAGAGCGGACCCTCGTTCCACGAGCGCCACTCCGGCGGACGTCCGTCGCGCGACGGCGACCGCCGCACGGACGGCGCGGAGCGCCGCTCCTTCTCATCGGATGCCCGCGCCGACCGCCGCCCGGGCAGCGTGAGCCCGAAGCACCGGGGCTACCGCCCCACGGACGCCGAGGGCTCGGCGTCGAAGGGGCGCTGGTCGGACACGCAGCGTGCGGGTCGCGACGAGGCCCGCTCGATCCGCAACCGCGCCGAGTCCGGTCGCCGCGAGGCTCCGCACCACCGCGGCGACCGCGACGACCGCGGGGGCCGTGGCTTCGAGCGCAACGACCGGTTCGGTCGGGACGCGCGTCCGGCGCGCGATGACCGGTTCGGTCGGGATGCGCGTCCGGCGCGTGATGACCGGTTCGGTCGGGATGCGCGTCCGGCGCGTGATGACCGGTTCGGTCGGGATGCGCGTCCGGCGCGCGACGACCGCGGCGGCTACGAGCGCCGCGAGCGCTTCGACCGTGACGCGCGCCCGGCGCGCGACGACCGCGGGAACCGCGGCTTCGACCGCAGCGAACGCCCGGCCCGCAACGAGCGCGGCGGCTTCGACCGCCGGGGTGGTGTCGATCGCGATGCCCGTCCGGCGCGGAACGGCCGTTTCGACCGTGAGGCCCGTCCCGCGCGCGACGAGCGCTCCGGGTACGCCGGCACCGACCGTTTCGACCGTGATGCCCGCCCCGCTCGTGATGAGCGTCGCGGCGGATCAGACCGTCCTCGTTTCGACCGCGACGCCCGCCCGGAGCGCGGCGGCCGGTTCGACCGCGACACCCGCCCCGCCCGGACCGATCGTTTCGACCGGGACGCCCGCCCGGCACGCGATGACCGCCGCGGTGGCTTCGAGCGCAGCGAGCGCCCCCGTTTCGACCGCGACGCGCGCCCGGCACGGCAGAACCGCGACGCCCGCCCCAACCGCAGCGACTGGAATGCCACCTCGACCGCGAAGGCGCACGACGAGCAGGTCGACGTCGTGCACGAGCGGCTCGAGGCGGAGGCCGTCCAGGCCACCGAGGTCGCAGATGTGACCTTCGGTGACCTGGGGATCGGCTCGAACATCGTCGAGATCCTGAAGAACATGGGCGCAGCGACGCCGTTCCCGATCCAGGCCGCGACGATCCCCAGCATCCTGCAGGGGCGAGACGTGCTCGGCCGGGGCCGCACCGGTTCAGGAAAGACGATCGCGTTCGGCGCACCGCTCGTCGAGAGCATCCTGCTGTCGCAGAAGGGCACGCGCCGGGAGTTCGGCCGCAAGCCGCGTGCGATCATCCTCGCCCCGACCCGCGAGCTGGCGCTGCAGATCGACCGCACCGTTCAGCCGATCGCGCGCAGCGTCGGCCTGTTCACCACCCAGATCTACGGCGGCGTGCCCCAGGCGCGCCAGGTGGGTGCCCTGAACAAGGGCGTCGACATCATCATCGGCACCCCCGGCCGCATCGAAGACCTGATCGAGCAGCGCAAGCTCGACCTCTCCGAGGTGCGCATCGCGGTGCTCGACGAGGCCGACCACATGGCCGAGCTCGGGTTCGCCGAGCCGGTGCAGCGCATCCTGCGCAAGACCGGCACCGCCCTCCCCGACGGCGCCACCAGCCAGAAGCTGCTGTTCTCGGCCACGCTCGACCGCGAGGTCGCGGCCATCGTCGACGAGTTCCTCGTCGACCCGGCCGTCTACGAGGTCGCCGGTGAGGATCAGGACTCCAGCACCATCGACCACCGCGTGCTCGTCATCGAGCACCGCGACAAGGCCGATGTGCTCACCTCGCTCGTCGACCGCGACGGACAGACGCTGGTCTTCGCGCGCACCCGCGCCTATGCCGAGATGCTCGCCGAGCAGTTCGAAGACGCCGGCATCGCCGCGGTCTCGCTGCACGGCGACCTGAACCAGGCCAAGCGCACGCGCAACCTGCAGAAGCTGACGGCCGGCAAGGTGCAGGTGCTCGTCGCCACGGATGTCGCCGCCCGCGGCATCCATGTCGACGACATCGACCTCGTCGTGCAGGCCGACGCTCCCGACGAGTACAAGACGTACCTGCACCGCTCCGGCCGCACGGGCCGCGCCGGTCGCTCGGGCCGTGTGGTCACGCTGATCACCCGTCAGCGTCGTCGCCGCATGGAGGATCTGCTCGGCCGCGCCGAGATCGACGCGCCGTTCGAGCAGGCGGCTCCCGGTGACGACGTGATCGAGGAGATCGCCGGTCGGATGCTGAGCGAGGCCGAGCTCACCGCCTGACCTGCCCCCACCGCCGAGAAGCCGTCGGATTCGCGCTCGTGCCCGAATCCGGCGGCTTCGCTGTCGGATCTCCGGAGCCGTGGTGGAGTCCGCGGCTCGTCGACCGGGCTGCGAGCAGAACCCGACCGTGGGTCACCCCGCTTGGAAGCTGAACCGCACCAGCACGGCGAGGGTGTCGTCGTCGACGTGGAACTCCGGGTCGCCCACGTACTCGCGGTACTCCTGGCCGTGCCAGAAGCTCTCGTGCCCGGCTCGCCATTCGGCGACGGTCGCGTAGCCCTCGCCCTCGCCGAGAGCGTGCGCGAGATCGACGTCCGCGAGACGAACGACGCGCACATCCTCGATGGTCTCGACGCCTACAGGTCGTCCCGCGGAGTCGACCACCGCCGCGCGGTCGCCGACGGCGGGCATCGGCTCGTCGTCGATCTCGAGCTCACGCAGCAGGAAGGTCGTCGTGATCTTCTCGCCCGCGAGGATCGCCCCCACCAGCCGGTCGCGCAGCGACCCCGGGAAGGCGTACTCGGAGACGGGCAGGTCATCAGGCGTCGACATCCGCTCAGCCTATGCGTCGAGCGACGGCGTCGAGTCGCCGGTCAGAACAGCATGTCGTCGCGGGAGGTGGTGGTGCGGACGGATGCCGGAGTCGGGCGCGCGCGCATCCGTCTTCCGCGCATGCTGTCGTTCTCCTCTTCCGATCGGGCGTCGAGCCCGTGCACGCGCATGAGCGGACGGATGCGTCGAGCGAGCCACTGCCGATACGCCTTCGGCGCCTCGACCGCGACGCCCGGGTACAGCCCCCGATACGACGACAGCAGCTCCGGATGCTCGCGTTCCAGCCACTGGAAGAACCACGGCTTCACGCCCGGGCGCAGATGCAGCGAGCCGTAGACGACGTGGTCGGCGCCCGACTGCTTGATGCGACGCAGGGCGTCGTCGATCGCCGCGAGCGAGTCGGTGAGGTGCGGCAGCACCGGCATGAGGAAGACGCCGACACGGAAACCCGCATCGCTGAGCGCGCGCACGGTGTCGAGCCGCGCCTGCGTGCCGGGGGTGCCGGGCTCGACCGCACGCTGCAGGTCGTCGTCGTACATCGCGATCGACATCTGGATGTCGATCGGCACGCGCTTCTTCGCTTCGACGAGCACGGGGATGTCGCGGCGGATCAGCGTGCCCTTGGTGAGGATCGACATCGGCGTCCCCGAGTCGGCGAGGGCCTGCACGATGCCGGGCATGAGCCGGTAGCGCCCCTCGGCGCGCTGGTACGGGTCGGTGTTCGTGCCCAGCGCAACCGTCTCGTGACGCCACGATCCGCGTCGCAACTCGCGCTCGAGCACCTCGACCACATTCGTCTTCACGACGATCTGAGAATCGAAGTCCGCGCCGCCATCGAGATCGAGATACTCGTGCGTTCCCCGAGCGAAGCAGTAAACGCATGCATGACTGCATCCCCGGTAGGGATTCACGGTCCAGGCGAACGGCATGCGCGAGGCGCCGGGCACTGCATTGAGGGCGGACTTGGCGAGCACCTCGTGGAAGGTCATCCCGGCGAACCCGGGCGTGGTCACCGAGCGCACGATCCCGGTGCGGCTCTCCATGCCCGGCAGCGCGTCGGCATCCTCTTCGCGTACCGCCTGCCCCTGCCATCTCATCCCCCCATTCGAACAAAAGAACGCATTCATGTCAACCATGTATCGCAGATGCGTTCGAGGAACGCCGATGCGCGCCGTGGGGGACAATGGATCGGTGAACGCCGCGCAGTCCCGACACGTCGCGCGCGAACCGCTCGCCGTGCGGATCGCGCTGCCGCTCGGAGTGCTGTTCACGGCGATGGCGTCTCTGGCGACCCTGTGCGGCGTGATCGCCGACAGCCCCGTGGCCCGAGTCGAGCTGCCGGCGCCCGCCGCCGCGCTCGCGATCCCCACCGTGGAGGTCGATGCCCGGCCGGCCGCCGATCCCTGCGCCGACGACGCCGTGCGGGCGGCGCTCGACACGGGTGATGACGCGGGTGTCATAGCGGCGTTCGGCGGCGGCGCCGCGTTCCGCGAGGCGGTCGCGAACGGCAACGCGCCCTGCGTCTCGCTCTCCGACCCGAACCGGTCGTGGGTGGTCATCAACAAGCAGCGTCCGCTCGAGCCGGCGAGCTTCGCGCCGGCATCCCTCGCCGAGATCGGACTGAGCGCGACCACCCGCTCGAACGAGCTGCGCCCCGAGCCCAAGGACGCCCTCGAATCGATGGCGACCGAGGCGAGTCGAGCGGGTGCGGGCACGATCGGGATCAACAACGGCTACCGGTCGTTCGGCCTGCAGGAGAGCACCTACGACGGGCACGTGCGTGACAAGGGGCAGAGCGGAGCGGATGCCGTGTCGGCGCGCCCCGGCTTCAGCGAGCACCAGAGCGGTCTCGCCTTCGACCTCGTCGCGTGCGACCCGCGCTGCGGCACCATCGAGGCCTTCGGCGCGACGCCGCAGGGGCGGTGGGTCGCGGAGAACGGCTGGCGGCACGGCTTCATCGTGCGCTACGAACCGGGGCGCACCGGCACCACCGGGTACGCACCCGAGCCGTGGCACATCCGCTACATCGGGCCCGAGCTCGCCCAGGCGTGTCACGACGGCGGGTTCCACACGCTCGAGGAGTTCTTCGGGCTGCCGCCCGCCCCGGATTACAGCCATTGAGGCGCAGACCGCGACATCCCACAAACGCGGTACGCAGTGTCATCGTGTGTGAGACTTGTTCCCACAAGCGACTGTCCGGCGATGTCATTCCGACCTAGACTCGCCGTGCGACGACGCACATGATTCGAGGAGGACGCCATGGAGCGCGACATCTACGAAGAAGACCACGAGGCCTTCCGCGACCTGGTCAAGGACTTCGTCAGACGGCACGTCTCGAACGAGTCGATCGAGCGGTGGGATGCCGCGGGCGAGGTCGACCGCGAGACCATGCTCGCCGCCGGTGAGGCCGGCATCATCGGTCTGTCCGTGCCCGAGGAGTTCGGCGGCGCGGGCATGCTGCAGGACTACCGCTTCCGCGCGATCGTGAACGAAGAGGTCATCGGCGCCGGTGCCGGATCGCTGGCGGGCGCCCTCGGCATCCAGGACGATCTCGCCGTGCCGTATCTCGTGCACATGGGCACGCAGGAGCAGAAGGAGAAGTGGCTGCCCCGCATGGCGACGGGTGAGATCCTCGGCGCGCTCGCGATGACCGACCCCGGCGCGGGCAGCGACCTGCGCGGCATCAAGACCAACGCGAAGAAGGTCGACGGCGGGTACATCCTCAACGGCGCCAAGACGTTCATCTCGTCGGGCACCACCGCCGACATCGTCGTCACCTTCGTCAAGACCGGCGAGGGCAACCGCCCCGATGCCTTCAGCCTGCTGATCGTCGAGAAGGGCATGGCCGGCTTCGACCAGGGCAAGAAACTCAGCAAGATGGGCTTCCACGGCTGGGACACCGCCGAGCTCAGCTTCACCGACGTCTTCGTCCCCGATGAGAACCTCATCAGCGGCAAGGAGGGGCAGGGCTTCATCCAGCTGATGATGAACCTGCCGCTCGAGCGCCTGTCGATCGCCGTGTCTGCCGCCGCGGTCATCCAGGCCGCCGTGAAGTGGACCGTCGACTACACGAAGAGCCGCGACGCGTTCGGCGAGCGGATCATCGACTTCCAGCACACCCGCTTCCGCATCGCCGACATGGCGACCACGGCCGACGCGGTCTGGGCGTATGTCGATCGGGGGCTCACGTCCTACGCCGCCTCGCAGCTCACCGCCGAAGAGGCAGCGCAGCTGAAGTTCTGGGTCACCGAGCGCGAGTGGGAGGTGCTCGACACCGGAGTGCAGCTGCACGGCGGCTACGGCTACATCATGGAGTACCCGATCGCCCGGGCCTTCACCGACGCCCGCGTGCACCGCATCTACGGCGGCACGAACGAGATCATGCGCGAGATCGTCGGACGTCAGATCGCCGGCAAGCGCTGAGCGATGTGGGGCCCGGCGGTCAGCTCGGCTGCCAGGGGAAGGTCAGAGCCAGCACCGCGGCGGATGCCAGCAGCACCGTCGCTGTGAAGATCGTGTCGCGCGTGCGCCACAGCACGACGTGCCGCTCGGTGCGGGTGGGATAGGCGCCGAAGGCGCGGGCATCCATCGACAGGGCCACCCGCTCGGCATGCCGGATGCCCGATGCCAGCAGCGGCACGATGTATCCCCAGCCCCGCGCGAGCCGGGCGAGCGGACCGCGACCGCCGCCCTGGCCTCGCACGCGATGCGCGGCGCGGATGATCGACAGCTCGTATCCGAACCGCGGCACGAAGCGGTAGGCGGCGAGGGCCGTGTAGCCGATCCGGTACGGCACGCGCAGCTGCTGCACGGCGGCGCGCACGAGGTCGGGTCCGTGCGTGGTCAGGCCGCCGATGAGCGCGAGCACGAGGATCGCGGCCAGGCGCAGCGCGGTGGCGAGTCCGCTGATCAGGGCGCCGGAGTGCAGCGTCCAGTCGCCGATCCGCACGAGTGCGGTCGTGTCGGCGACCTGCGCCGCGTCGACCCAGACGCCGAAGCCGACGCTGAGCACGACGACCGCCAGCGGCACGCCGAGCAGCAGCACCGCCGCCGCGCGGCGGGTGAGCCGTGCGCCGGTCAGCATGACGGCGTAGGCCAGCGCGAGGAAGATCGTCGGGCTGAGCAGATCCCGGGTGAAGGCGAGCAGGGCCATCGCCGGGACGACGGCGCCGAACTTGGCGAGCGGGTTGAGGCCGTGCAGCCAGAAGCGCGCCGGCACCGGCGCATCGGCGTACGGGTCGACGGGGGTGGGCTCGGTCACCGGGACGATCGGGTCGCCCGCGGAGGCGGATGCCACGGCATCCGGATCGGTCTGCGCGAGAAGCTCGGCCGCGGGACCGGCGGCGATCACCTCGCCGTCGCCGACGAGCACCGCGTGGGTCGCGTACCCGACGATCAGTCGTCGGTCGTGCGTGATGACCACGATGGTGGCGCCTGTCTCTTATACACATCTGACGCTGCCGACGAACCCTAGGGTGCAGTACGTGGCGGGCGCCGCCATTTTGAATAAATTAATCGTCTGTTAACTTATTAACTCTTCCCGCAACGTTATTTCTTCCTAATCCTCGTTCTAACTCTTTTAGCA
>NZ_MJIR01000043.1:0-20535 GCF_001878835.1 Microbacterium sp. AR7-10
GGGCATCGCGCTGGCCACGCTGGTGCTGATGACCGTCGGACCGAGCGTGTGGTCGATCGCCGCGGTGGTGGGCGTCGGCGTGATCGTGTCGGGCACGGGCTGGTTCGGCGCGGGCCGCGAGTACATCCCGATGGCGGCGCTGTTCGTGCTGATCATCGGCGGAGCGGATGCCGAGGACTACTCCTTCGGCTACGTCACCCAGACCGCCGTGGGCGTGATCGTCGGTCTGCTGGTGAACGCGATCATCCCGCCGGCGCCGCTGGTGTCGGAGGCCGCCGCGCGGATCGACGCGTTCCAGCAGCGCCTGGCGGCTCACCTCGACGACATCGCGGCGGCGCTGACCGAGGAGTGGCCGCCGGAGCGCGACGGGTGGATGCAGGATGCCGGCGCGCTCGCCGAGACCAGCCGCTCACTGCGCGACGCGCTGATCGAAGCGGACGAGAGCCGGCGCGGCAACCCGCGCGCGTGGCACGGACGCGGAGACACCAGCGAGGAGCACGCCCGACTCGAGACGCTGGTCGAGGTGGCGCACCAGATCCGCGACGTCTCGGGGTGTCTCAGCGACACGATCAACGATCGTCCCTCGGCTTTCCCGCTCGACCCGGCTCTCGTCGATCCCCTCGCCGCCGCCTGCCAGGCGGTCGCCGATCTGCTCGGCGGGGAGGACGAGGACGTCGAGCAGCTGCACGCGCATGCGGCCGAGGCGGTCGACGTCCTGCTGCGGGCGGTGCACGCGAGATCGGTCGAGACGGATGCCGTCGCCGGCCCCGGCGTGCTCAGCGCGATGCACCTGCAGCGCATCCTCAGCATGCTCGAGCCGGTGCTCGACCCGGAGCCGGACGACGGGGAGAGCGCGCAGGCGTCGAGCTCGGAGTGATGCCGTGTGTTACCCCGAACGCCGTCGTGTGACAACCCCGTAGCCACGCGGAGGTCACCATCGTAGGTTCTTCTCAACAGCAATGACCTCGAGGCGCTTCGCCGGAAGGCAGTCGAGTCAGGAGTCCTCATGTCTGCCGCAACCAGATCCACCGGGCGGTGCCCCGCTCCCCCGGTCGAGCCGACCGCGCAGCCGCAGTGCGCCGAGCCCCGGTACGAGCTCGTCGACATCGATCGCTACGAGGTGTCCCTCGACGGCCCCGTCGGCTACGTCGAGGTGATCCCGCCCCTGTTCATCTGCTATTCGGGGTACCCCTACCCGGCGGCGATCGAGGTGGCGCAGGTCTTCGACTTCGAACAGGCCGTGCGCCGCGTGCACGAGGCGGCCGCGCACACGCGCGGCGCCGGCGACCACGGACGTTTCGCGGCATGACCGTCGACGTGTGGCCCGGATCCGCCCATCCGCTCGGTGCGACCTTCGACGGTCAGGGCACGAATTTCGCCCTGTTCAGCGAGCGCGCCGAGCGGGTCGAGCTGTGCCTGTTCGACGACGACGGCGAGGAGACCTGCGTCGACCTCGTCGAGGTCGACGCCTACGTCTGGCACGGCTACCTGCCCTCTGTTCAGCCTGGGCAGCTGTACGGCTACCGTGTGCACGGACCGTACGACCCCGCCAACGGAAAGCGGTTCAACCCGAGCAAGCTCCTGCTCGACCCGTACGCGAAGGCCGTCGCCGGGCAGGTCGAGTGGGGCCAGGCCGCGTTCTCCTACGACTTCGGCGACCCCGACTCGCACAACGAGGACGACTCGGCGGCGCACACGCCGAAGAGCGTCGTGATCAACCCGTTCTTCGAATGGGGCGGCGACCGGCTGCCGAAGACGCCCTATGCGCAGACGGTGATCTACGAGGCGCACGTCAAGGGCCTCAGCATCCGGCATCCGGACGTGCCCGAAGAGCTGCGCGGCACCTACGCGGGCGTCGCGCACCCCGCCATCATCGACCACCTGACGCGGCTGGGCGTGACCGCGATCGAGCTCATGCCCGTGCACCAGTTCGTGAACGACAGCACGCTGCAGGACAAGGGCCTGTCGAACTACTGGGGCTACAACACGCTGTCGTTCTTCGCGCCGCAGAACACGTACTCGTCCAGTGGCGAGCACGGCCAGCAGGTGCAGGAGTTCAAGGCGATGGTGCGGGCGCTGCATGCCGCCGGCATCGAGGTCATCCTCGACGTGGTCTACAACCACACCGCCGAGGGAAACCACCTCGGCCCCACCCTGTCGATGCGCGGCATCGACAACGAGGCCTACTACCGCCTCGAGGAGGACCGCCGGTACTACACCGACTACACGGGCACGGGAAACAGCCTGAACGTCGGCAACCCGCACGCCCTGCAGCTGATCATGGACTCGCTGCGGTACTGGGTCACCGAGATGCACGTCGACGGGTTCCGGTTCGACCTCGCCTCCACCCTCGCCCGGGAGTTCTACGATGTCGACCGGCTGGCGACCTTCTTCGAGCTCGTGCAGCAGGATCCGGTGGTCTCGCAGGTGAAGCTCATCGCCGAGCCGTGGGACATCGGTCCCGGCGGCTACCAGGTGGGAAACTTCCCGCCGCAGTGGTCGGAGTGGAACGGCAAGTATCGCGACACGGTCCGCGACTTCTGGCGTGGCGAGCCGCAGGCGCTGGGCGAGTTCGCCTCGCGCCTCACCGGATCGGCCGACCTCTACGAGCACTCGGGCCGCCGGCCGGTGGCATCCGTCAACTTCATCACCGCCCACGACGGCTTCACGCTGCGCGATCTGGTGAGCTACGCCGAGAAGCACAACGAGGCCAACGGCGAAGACAACAACGACGGCGAATCCCACAACCGCTCCGACAACCTGGGCGTGGAGGGGCACACCGACGATCCGGGCGTGAACCGGCGCCGCGCCATGCGCCAGCGCAACATGCTGGCGACGCTGCTGCTGTCACAGGGCGTGCCGATGATCTCGCACGGCGACGAGCTGGGGCGCACCCAGGACGGCAACAACAACGGCTACGCGCAGGACAACGAGATCACCTGGATCGACTGGGAGGCGGCGGATCTGCCGCTGATCGAGTTCACCGCGGCGATCACCCGGCTGCGCGCGATGCATCCGACGTTCCGGCGCAGCCGGTTCTTCGACGGCAAGCCCGTGCGCGTCGAGGAGGGCTCCCCGGTGCCCGACATCGAGTGGCTGCGGCCGGACGGACGCACGATGCAGCCGGAGGACTGGGAGTCGGGCTTCGGACTGTCGATCGGCATGTTCCTCAACGGCCGCGGCATCCGTGAGAAGGATCGGCAGGGGCGGCCGGTGGCCGACGTGAACTTCCTGGTGTACTTCAACAGCGGCGACGAGACCGTCGAGGTCGTCCTTCCGGATGCCAGGCACGGCGCCACGTGGGAGGCCGTGGTCGACACGGCGGGAGAGCTCACTCACGCCGATCCGCTTCCGGCCGAAGCCGACGTCCATCTCGGAGCCGGGTCGATGCTCGTGCTGCGCGAGGTCGACGACGCGGATGAGCCGACCGACGACTCGGTCGAGGCGTCCCTGCGGATGCAAGTCGAGAACGCGGCGATCCGCTCCCCCGCCCCGAAACCTGAGGTGTGAGATGACCAGCCGCCCCGATTCCACCTACCGACTGCAGATCACCTCGAGCTTCACGCTCGAGGAGGCGGCGACGGTGACCGGCTACCTGCACCGACTCGGCGCGGACTGGGCGTATCTGTCTCCGCTGCTGGCCGCGACCGACGGCTCGGGCCACGGATACGACGTCGTCGACCATTCGCGCATCGATGACTCCCGTGGTGGGGCGGCAGGATTGGCGGCCTTCTCGGCCGCGGCCCGCGCCGAGGGCCTCGGCATCCTGGTCGACATCGTGCCGAACCACGTGGGGGTCGCGGCGCCGCGCCAGAATCCCTGGTGGTGGGACGTGCTGCGCCTCGGCCGCGGCTCGGCTCACGCGATCGCCTTCGACATCGACTGGGAGCGCGGGCACGACAAGGTGCGGCTGCCTATCCTCGGCGGCACGCCGGCCGAGGTGCTCGCGCGCGGCGAGATCGTGGTCGATCCGTCCCCGGCACCGGATGCCCCGGACGGCACGCTGTCGTACTTCGAGCACGTGCTCCCGCTGGCACCGGGCACGGGCCGGCACAGCGACGACATCACGGCCCTGCTCGACGCGCAGCACTACGAGCTGCGCCACTGGAAGGATCAGAACGACGAGCTGAACTATCGGCGCTTCTTCGCCGTCACCGAGCTCGCCGCTGTGCGCGTCGAGCTTCCCGACGTGTTCGCGCAGTCGCACGAGGAGATCGTGCGGTGGATCCGCGAGGGCCTCGCCGACGGCATCCGAGTCGATCACCCGGACGGACTGGACGACCCGGAGGAGTATCTCGAACGACTCGCGGACGCCACCGGCGGCGCGTACACGTTGATCGAGAAGATCCTCGAGCACGGCGAGGAGCTGCCGCCCTGGTGGCGCACCGACGGCACGACCGGGTACGACGCCCTCGGCGAGATCGACCGGGTGCTGATCGACCCTGCCGGCGTCGACGAGCTCACCGCCCTCGACGCGCGGCTGCGGGCCGAGAGCGGTCTCCCCGAGGCGCAGGAGTGGCACGACCTCATCCACGACACCAAGCGGGCGATGGCCGACGGACTGCTGCAGTCGGAGGTGCGCCGGCTCGTGCACGACCTGCCGTTCGGCATCGTGCGCGCAGGCGATGCCCTGGCCGAGCTGCTCGCCTGCTTCCCCGTCTACCGCTCGTACCTGCCCGCCGGTCGCGAGCATCTGCGCCATGCGGCCGAGGAGGCGGCACGTCGACGACCCGACCTGGCATCCGCGATCGCCGAGCTCGAACCGCTGCTCGCTGACCCGGATCTGCCCGTGGCACGGCGCTTCCAGCAGACCTCCGGCGCGATCATGGCGAAGGGTGTGGAGGACACCGCGTTCTACCGTCACACACGACTCGGCACGCTGACCGAGGTCGGCGGCGACCCCTCGGTCACGGCGCTGAGCGTGCCGCAGTTCCACACCGCGCAGCAGCGGCGCCTGGCCGCCTGGCCGTGCTCGATGACCACCCTCTCGACGCACGACACGAAGCGATCGGAAGACGTGCGCACCCGCCTCGCGGTGCTCGCGGAGGTGCCGGAGCGCTGGACCGACGTGCTCGACGAGCTGCGCGGCGTCGCCTCGACCGGCCACGGGCCGCTCGACAGCCTGCTCTGGCAGGCGGCCGTCGGCGCATGGCCGATCTCGTCGGACCGGCTGCTGGCCTACGCCCAGAAGGCGGCGCGGGAGGCATCGGAGTCGACCGCGTGGCAGCATCCGGATGCCGAGTTCGAGAAGGGTCTCGCGGCGATCGCCGACGCAGCGAACGGCGCCGCGAAGCCGATCATCGAGCGCTTCGTCGGCGAGATCGTCGGACACGGGCGGTCGAACTCGCTCTCCGCGAAGGTGCTGCAGCTCACCGGACCGGGGGTACCGGACGTCTATCAGGGCTCGGAGCTGTGGGATCTGTCGCTCGTCGATCCCGACAACCGCCGATCGGTGGACTTCGCCGAGCGCTCGCGCATGCTCGCCGAGCTCGACGCGGCTGTCGCCGAAGGCAGCCTGCCCCCGATCGACGGCTCCGGGGCCGCGAAGCTGCTGGTCACCTCTCGCGTGCTGCGCCTGCGCCGCGACCACCCCGAGCTGTTCACGACCTACCGCCCCGAGACGGTCACCGGGCCGGCCGCGGCCCATGCCGTCGCGGTCGACCGCGGCGGACTGACCGTCGTCGCCACGCGCCTTCCGGTCGGACTGGAGCGAGTCGGCGGGTGGGGCGAGACGACGCTGATGCGCTCGGAGATGCCGTCCATCGACGTGCTCACCGGACGGCACTTCACCGGCGGTCCGGTGAGACTTGCCGAGCTGCTCGAGCACTACCCCGTCGCGCTGCTGCGGGAGGTGCGGTGATGCGGGCCGGTGCACAGACGGAGGTCTGGGCGCCGCGCGCGACGCGGGTGCGACTGCGGCGCCTGGGCGACGACGGCTCGACGCTCGACGAGAGGGAGATGACCTCCGGCCCGGGCGGCTGGTGGCAGGTGGACGCGGCCCTCGCCGACGGCGAGCGCTACGGGTTCGTCCTCGGCGACGGCGATCAGCTGCGGCCCGACCCGCGCTCGCGTCGGCAGCCCGACGGGGTGCATGCCGCGTCGGCGGCGTTCGACGAGACGGCGTTCACCTGGACGGACGGCGCGTGGACGGGACGCCAGCTCGCGGGCGGGCTCATCTACGAGCTGCACGTCGGCACCTTCACCCCGTCGGGCACGTTCGACGCGGCGATCGACCGGCTGTCGCATCTCGTCGAGCTCGGGGTGACCCACGTCGAGCTGCTGCCGGTGAACGCGTTCAACGGGCCATGGAACTGGGGATACGACGGTGTGCTCTGGTACGCGGTGCACGAGGGCTACGGCGGCCCGCGGGGGTATCAGCGGTTCGTCGACGCCGCCCACGCGCACGGTCTCGCCGTGATCCAGGACGTCGTGTACAACCATCTCGGCCCGAGCGGCAACTACCTGCCCGAGTTCGGCCCCTACCTGCGGGCGGGCAGCCGCACCACGTGGGGCGATTCGATCGATCTCGATCAGACACCCGTGCGCGACTACATCATCGACAACGCGCTGATGTGGCTGCGCGACCGGCACGTCGATGGTCTTCGTCTGGATGCGGTGCACGCGCTGCACGACGACAGTCGCACCCACATCCTGAAGCAGCTCGCCGAACGCGTCGACGCCCTCTCGGCCCACGAGGGCAGGCCGCTCACCCTGATCGCCGAATCCGACCTGAACGATCCGACTCTGATCCTGCCGCGCGAGGCCGGCGGGTACGGGCTCACCGCGCAGTGGTCGGATGACTGGCACCACGCGGTGCACGTCGCGCTCACCGGCGAGACGTCGGGCTACTACGCCGACTTCGCCGCGCCGGATGCCATCGAGAAGGTCACCGACGGCGGATTCTTCCACGACGGCACGTTCTCGTCGTTCCGCGACCACGTGCACGGCGCGCCGATCCCGCACGAGGTGCCCGCCTGGCGGCTGGTCACGTTCACCCAGGATCACGATCAGATCGGAAACCGCGCCGCGGGCGACCGCCTCAGTGCGACGCTGTCGGATGACCGGCTGGCGGTCGCGGCCGTGCTGACGCTCACCGCGCCGGGCACACCCATGCTGTTCATGGGCGAGGAGTGGGGCGCGTCCACGCCGTGGCAGTTCTTCACCTCGCATCCCGAGCCCGAGCTCGGCCGTGCGACGGCCGAGGGCCGCATCGCGGAGTTCGCCCGGATGGGGTGGGATGCCGCGGTCGTACCCGACCCGCAGGATCCGAAGACCTTCGAGCGGTCCCACCTCGACTGGGGGGAGCTGGCGTCTTCCCGCCACGCCCGACTGCTCGACCTGTACCGACGGCTCGCGGCGCTGCGGCGCGAGCTCCCGGAGCTGACCGAACCCGGCATCCGGGAGCCGTCCGTCGATCTCGTCGTGCCGGCGGACGAACCCGAGCGCCGCGCGTTCCGCATCGATCGGGGCGGGCTGAGCATCCTGATCAACCTGACCTCCGCCGATGTCGAGTTCGACGTCGCCGGGCAGGTTCTGCTGGCGACGCGAGAGATCGCATCGACGACGGACGGCACGATTCTGCTCTCGGAGTCTGCGGCGATCGTCCGGCGCTGATCTTCCCCTCCGGATTAGCCGGTACCCAGGTATCGGCTGCGTCGGAAAGAGGCACCCGCGTCCGATGTGGCGAGTCGGGCACCGTTCGTACTGTCGGTGGCATGCGAAAGAGAAACCAGTGATATCGGCCGAAGCGCTCGTCAAGCGCTACGGCTCCAGAACCGCCGTCGACAGCATCGACTTCACCGTCGAGCCCGGTCAGGTGACCGGGTTCCTCGGCCCGAACGGTGCCGGCAAGTCCACCACCATGCGCATGATCGTCGGCCTCGACCGACCGACCTCCGGGTCGGTGCAGGTGAACGGGCGGGCGTATCGCGAGCACGGGGCACCGCTGCGCGAGGTGGGCGTGCTACTGGACGCGAAGGCGGCCCACCGCGGCCGCACGGCGTACCAGCACCTGCGCGCCATCGCCGCGACGCACGGTATCGGCGCCTCGCGGGTACGCCAGGTGCTGGAGCTCGCCGGCCTCGAGTCGGTCGCGGGCAAACGGGTGGGCGGCTTCTCGCTCGGCATGGGCCAGCGTCTCGGCATCGCCACGGCGCTGCTCGGCGACCCGGGCATCGTCATCCTCGACGAGCCGGTCAACGGGCTCGACCCGGAGGGCGTGCGATGGGTGCGCACGCTGATGCGCACGCTTGCCGCCGAAGGCCGGACGGTGCTGCTGTCCTCCCACCTGATGAGCGAGATGTCGCAGACCGCCGACCGGCTGATCGTCCTCGGGCGGGGTCGAATTCTGGCCGACGGCACGGTCGGCGACGTCGTGGCGAAGGTCACCCGGCAGGTGGTGAGAGTGCGTACCCACGATGGAGCGCGCCTGATGGCCGCGATCGCCGACGCTCATGTGTCGGTGTCGACGGTCGGTGACGACGCCTATGAGATCACCGGGCTGAGCGCCGAGCTCGTCGCCGCGGCGGCCTCGGCTGCGGGCATCGTGCTGTACGAGGTCATGACCTCGTCGGGGTCCCTCGAAGACGCCTATCTCGCACTCACCGCCGGAGACGTCGAATACCGCTCGTCCCTCACCTCGACCGCCACCGACGCAGGAGCACTTCGATGACCGCCATCGACCACAAGCGCACGACCTTCATCCCCGCCCCTACGAGGCTCAGCTTCCCCGGCATCCTGCGCTCGGAGTTCATCAAGCTCTTCAGCCTGCGCTCGAACGTCGCGATGCTCGTCTCGATCGTCCTGCTCGGCATGGGCGCCAGTCTGGCCCTGGCCGTGACGATGGTCGGTGCGGGGATCCCCGACCAGCCCTCGACCGGATTCATGCTCGACGAGGTCACCGTGGGCACCGTGCTGTTCGGTCAGCTCGTCGCCGTCATCCTGGGAGTGCTGCTGGTCAGCGGCGAGTACGCCAGCGGCACCATTCAGCCGACGATGGTCGCGGCGCCCAGGCGCACCCCCGTGCTGCTGGCGAAGGCGTGCGTCGCCTTCGTCGCCGTCACGGCCGCGGGCCTGCTCGCGGTGCTCGGCTCGTGGACGGCGACCCTGCCGTTCTTCGATGCGCTCGGCCTCGGCGTCGGGCTCACCGCGCCGGGAGTGCTGCCGGCGTTCGCGGGCTCCGCGGTCTACCTCGGCCTCTCGGCTATCCTCGGGGTGGGCATGGGCGCGCTGCTGCGCGGAGTGGCGCCGAGCATCGCGGGCGCCGTCACTCTGACGCTGCTGCTGCCGGTGGTGCTGTCGGCGCTGCCGGTCTCTCAGACGGTGCGCAACATGCAGCTGCTCACCATGTCGAAGGCGGGGGATGCCATGAGCAACGCCCCCGAGAACCAAGGAGTGCTCGTGGATCTGGTCGACGGATACGTCAGCTGGGGTGCCGGCGGCATCATCGCCGCGGCCTGGGCGCTCGCGTTCCTGCTCCTCGGTCTTCTGCGTCTGCGCCGGGGGGACGTCTGAACACGGCATCGTCCGGCCTGCGCGGCGCCTCCTCCGAGGCGTCGCGTCCGGCACGCCGGTTCTCGATCGCGGATGCCGTGCTGCCGGCGCTGTACCTTATTACGGCCATCACGATGGCCGCACTCTCGCTCGAGCCGCCGTTCGTCACGCCGCTGTGGTCGCTGGTCGCACTCGGAGTGGGCGGGATCGTCGTGCTGGTCCTGCGGCATCGACATCCCCCCGCAGCCTTCGCGGGCGCGATGGCCCTCGCCCTGGCGTCGACGGCGGTCGGATCGGGGGCCGAGGGGATGCTCGCCGTCGGCGCCATGTACCTGGTCGGACTGCGAGCCCGGCCGATGACGGCCTGGTCGGCCTTGGGCGTGGCGCTGCTGCTCGCCGCGGCGGGTGCGAGAGCCCTCACTCTGCGCGGCACGCGACTGCCGCACATGCTCGGGTCCGCGCCTCCGATCGAGGCGCGGGACACCCTGCTGGACTGGCTGAACTTCTTCAGCCTGCTCGCCGCGCTGCTGCTGATCACGACACTGCTGGGGATCAACGCGGGGCACCGTCGACGCCAGCTCGGGGAGCTTCGGCAACGCGCCGCGCAGCTGGTGCGCGAACGCGATCAGCAGGCCGAGACGGCTCGCGCGCAGGAGCGCGAGCGCATCGCGCGCGAGATGCACGACGTGATCGCGCACAGTCTGACCGTGATGATCGCCGTATCGGACGGCGCGCGCCTGGCCGCGGACGAGAAGCCGCAGCAGGCGAAGGAGGCGATGGGTCGGGTAGCCGAGACCGGACGCAGAACGCTCGGCGAGGTGCGGCGGCTGCTCGGCACGGTGCGCGCCGGAGACGACGTGGCCGTGGGCGAAGCGGATACCCAGCTGCAGCACGCACCGCAGCCCGACGCGGGCAGGCTGCCGGCTCTCGTGCAGGAGTTCGCCGACGCGGGCCTGCCGGTGCGGTTGACCGTCACCGGGCGGCCACCCGCCGATGCCGCGCTGGGCCTGACGGTGTACCGGATCGTGCAGGAGTCGCTCACCAACTCCCTCCGCCACGCGACCGACCTCCAGTCGGTCGAGGTGCACGTCGAATGGCTCGATGGTGACGTCGCGATCGTCGTGCAGGACACCTCGGCATCCCGGCCCGCCCTGCCGGCGAACGGCGACTCCGTCGGGCGCGGGCTGCTCGGCATGCAGGAGAGGGTGGCTCTGTACAACGGGACGATCGAGGTGGGTCCGCACCGTCTCGGATGGCGGGTCGCCGCCCGACTGCACGGCAACGACACGGAAGGAGCAGGAGATGAGCGATGACATCCGCGTGCTGCTCGTCGACGACCAGGAGCTCGTGCGCTACGGCTTCCGGCTCATGCTCGATGCGACGCCCGGCGTCGTCGTCGTCGGCGAGGCCGACGACGGTGAGCGGGCGGTCGGTGCGGCCGAGCGTCTGCATCCGGACGTGATCCTGATGGATGTGCGGATGCCGGGCACCGACGGCATCGAAGCGACCAGGCGGATCCTCGCCCGCCGGCCCCGCACGCGCGTGCTGGTGCTCACCACCTACGACCTCGACGAGTACGCCTTCGGCGCGCTGCGCGCCGGCGCGGCGGGATTCCTGCTGAAAGACACCAGGCCCGAGCAGCTCGTCGCCGCGATCCATGCCGTGCACGCCGGCGACGCGGTCGTCTCGCCGCGGATCACCGCGCACCTGATCGCGACCGCCGCACCCCACCTGGGCGGACGGCAGACGGACGACGAGGAGCGCGCGCTCGGGGAACTCACCGCGCGGGAGCGGGAGATCTTCGTGCTGATCGGTCAGGGGCGCACCAACGGCGAGATCGCCACGGCCCTGCACCTGAGCGATTCGACGGTGAAAGCCCACGTCGGGCGGGTGCTGTCGAAGCTCGAGCTGCGCAACCGCGTGGATGCGGTGATCCGCGCCTACGAGCTGGGCGTGGTCGGGCACTGACGCGTGCCTTCCCGCGTCGGCGCCGATCCCTCTGGTCAGCCCTACTTGATCGACCCGCGCATCACGCCGGAGATGACCCAGCGCTGCGAGAAGATGTAGACGATCAGCAGGGGCGCCATGGCCATCAGGTACGACGCGAACGCCACCGTGTAGTCGGTGTTGTACTGCCCCTGGAACACATACTGCGCGAGCGACAGCGTCCGGTCTGAGGGCGAGGTCAGCACGACGAGCGGCATGATGAAGTCGTTCCATGCCCACACGCAGGTGAGGATGCCGACCGTGGCATTCATCGGCATCAGCAGCGGGAACACGATCTGCCGGAACACCCGCCACGTCGAGGCTCCGTCCATGCGGGCCGCCTCTTCCAGCTCGATCGGGATCGAGCGGATGAAGGCCGTGTAGATGAACACGTTCAGGCTGAGACCGTAGATCGTGTACAGGATGATCATGCCCGCGGGGTTGTCGAGGCCGAGCACCGAGGTCTGCTTCACGAGCGGGAGCATGATGATCGGGAACGGGACGAACAGCGCTGCCAGCAGATAGTAGAAGACGCCTTTGAAGAACGGGCGGTGCAGGTTGCGGGCCAGCGCATAGGCGACCAGCGAGCTCGTGAGCAGCGTGAACACGACCGATCCGATCGTGATGATCGCCGTGTTCAGCAGCGCCTGCGGGAAAGCGGTTCGCTCCCACGCGACGGCAAAATTCTGCCAGCTGATCGGCCACGGCAGTTCGAAGCCGGTGCCGGCTGCCAGCTGAGCCGGCGTCTTCAGAGCGACGGCGACGGCGAGATACAGCGGGATGAAGATCGTCAGCGAGCACACCGCGATGAGCGCGGTCGCCCACCAGTTGGTGCGACGGGTGTCGGAAGGATCGGCGCCGCCGGCGAAGCGGCGCGTGCGCGGCAGGACGACAGCGGTGGTCGCCTCGTTCGCCTCGATGGGTGTGGTGACGGAGCTGGACATCAGAAGTCGGCCTCTCTGCGCTGAAGGACCCGGAATTGTAGAAGCGAGACGATGGTGATGACGATGAAGAAGATCACCGCGTTGGCGGTCTGGTAGGCGAACTCGCCGCCGGAGAACCCGCCGCGGAAGATGAGCATCGTCACCGACTCCGTGGAAGTGCCCGGTCCGCCGTTCGTGAGAGCGATGATCGGGTCGAACACCTGCAGGAAGCCCTTCAGGCTCAGCACGACGTTGATCGTGAAGAAGGCGCTGATGAGCGGGAAGGTGATCGACCGGAACTGGCGAGCGGGGCTGGCCCCGTCGATCGACGCCGCCTCGTAGATGTCCGTGGGGATCGTCTGGAGGCCGGCGAGGTAGATGATGATCGCGAATGCGCATGCCTGCCACACCGCCAGCACGACGACGGCGGTCCATGCCCAGTCGGGATTCGTGAGGATGTTGTCTCGGAAGACCGGGACCCCCGCGAGGATCTTCGGCAGCGAGTTCGAGAACAGGAACTGGAAGACGTATCCGACGACGAGCACGGCGAGGATGTAGGGCACGAAGTACACCCCGCGCCAGAAGTTCCTGGCCCGGATCTTCGCGTTCAGCCCCATCGCGATCGCGAGCGAGATCGCATTCGTCGCGAGGGTCGCGACGATCGCGAACAGGAAGGAGAACCCGTAGGCCTGCAGCACGCGGTCGTCGCGGAAGATGTTGACGTAGTTGGCTGTTCCGACGAAGTCCCACGTGCCGTAGCCCGGGTAGTTCGTGAAGCTGAAGAACACGCCGATGATGACCGGCAGCGTGTGGAAGCCGGCGAACGCGATGACCGCGGGCCAGACGAACCAGTAGTACGCGCGGGGCGCGAGCTTCGAGCGGTGACGCGACGCCCGCTGCGCGGACCGCACCCGTTCGGCGCGGCGTGTGCCGTCGGCGTTGACGGTGGCCATCTCAGTCCTCCTCATTCTTCGTGATCGTGCGAACCGCGACCTTGCGCCACTCGTTGTCGAGAGTGCTCAGCGCGCCCTGGACGTCGCCGTCGTAGAGGTACTGCTGCACGACGCCGGTGAGGGGAATCGCGGTCGGCACCTGATGGTCGATGAAGCCCGTGATCCTGCCGCTCTCGAAGTACGGGGCGATCGACTGCAGCGCCGGGTCGTCGCTGAGCTGCGCTCCTTCGACCGACGGCATCATCGTCTGCGACGCCGCGAATTCCTCGATGACGTCCGGGCGGAACATGAACTCGATGAACCGCAGCGCCTCCTCCTTGTGCGGGGTGTCGCGTGCCATCGTCACGGCGACGTCGACGCCCGAGACCAGCATCCGGTCGGCCGGATCCTGAGGGACGGGATAGGGGAAGATCCCGGCTCGGATGTCGGGATTCACCGCCTTGACGGGGCTGAGCGCCCAGATGCCCTGGAGCATCATCGCCGCGCCTCCCTGGGCGAACAGGGACGTGCTGTCGTCGTAGGAGGCTCCGCGGTAGCCGTCCTGGGAGTACTGGAACAGCTCTGCCTGACGCTCCATCGCCTCGGGGAAGTCCTTTTCGAAGGAGACGGCGGAGTCGGGTCCGATGCTCGCGCCGTCGGCGCGCATCTCGGCGAAGAAGTCGTCCTGGGCGTAGTACGCGCCGATGCCGTTCCAGGACGGCATCGGCGTCCAGTTCTCTGCGAGCGAGGTGGCGAACGCCGTGATGCCGCGCTCTTGGAGGGTGTCGCACAGTGCGATGAGCTCGTCCCACGTCTCGGGGACCTCGAGGCCCTCCTGTTCGAAGATGTCCTGGTTGTAGATGATCCCGTTCGCGTTGTTCACATAGCCGAGGCTGTTCACCTCGTCGCCGTGGTTGCCGAGGTCCGCGAGGATGTCCTGAACCCCTGGGCTGATCGTGTCCAGGATCGGCTCGTCGGAGAAGTCGTAGAAGACGCCGGCCTCGGCGAGTTTGCCGAAGTTCCCGTTGGCGTTGAGGGTCATCACGTCCGGAGTGCGGTCTTTGACGAGCAGCGTCCGGATCAGAGTCTCCGCGTCACCGACCTGGTTCTGCACGACCTTGATGTCAGGGTTCTCTGCTTCGAACGCGGCGATGATCTCGTTGAAGTCCTCGAGCGCTTCACCTTTGAACTGGAAGAAGTCGAGGGTGGTGACATCGGCGGCGCCGTTGCCGGCGCACCCGCCCAGCGCGAGCGTGAGCCCGGCTGTGAGGGCGCCGGCGATGGCGGTGCGGAGCAATCTGGGTCTCATGATGTGCGCCTCCTTGCGCGGTGTCGCGAACTACGCGGTCGCGATCTCGATGACGGTGGACTGCTGGGGGTTCTGGACGGGGGGACGAAGGCCGACCACGGCGAGCTGCCGTCCGGTCAGCACGGTGTCGTGGTGCGCCCACTCCAGCGGTGACTGCGCAGGGGCGGAGACGATCCCGCCGGGGGTGACGACCCGCACGCGGTAGGTGCGGTCGTCCTCGAGCCCGGGCAGGCGCACGCGCCCGGTCGGTGAAGAGATCAGAGTCTGCGACTGGGTGATGGTGAAGAACGCCGACGCGGCGTCGGCCGCCACGATGCCGCGGACGTCGAGACCGGGGTCGGCGACGTCGCTGTTCACGATGCGGCCGGTCGCGACGAGGGGGCGCACGCGTTTGGCGAGCGCCACCCACTCGGCGACCTCCGCGGCGTCCGCCTCGGACAGCGTCGTGACATCCCATTCGATGCCGAAGTGGCCGAACAGGGCGACGGCGCCGCTCATGGAGAGCGAGACGGTGCGGCCGGTGGAATGCACGTGCGGGGTGGTGAGGTGCATGCCCATCATCTCGGGCGGCACGACGAGCGCGGTGTGGCGCTGGTTCTCAAGACGCTCGACGGGGTCGAGGCAGTCGCTGGTCCAGATGCGGTCGGTCCGATCGAGGATACCGAGGTCGACTCGCGCCCCACCCGATGCGCAGCTTTCGATCTCGAGGCCGGGGTGTGCGGCCTTCAGCTCGTCGATCAGCCGGTAGACGGCCAGGGTCTGCGCGTGGACCTGACCGGCTCCGCCCGGGCCTGCGGCGGCATCGACGAGGTCACGGTTGTGGTCCCACTTGATGTACGAGATGGGGTACTCGTCGAGGATGTCGTCGATGACGGTTCGGATGTAGTCGTAGGCGTCGGGGTGGGCCAGGTTGAGAACCTGCTGCTGGCGGGCGGACGCGGGCAGCCCGACACGGCCACGGAGGATCCACTCGGGGTGCGCGCGGGCGAGGTCGCTGTCGGGGTTCACCATCTCCGGCTCGAACCAGAGGCCGAACTCCATCCCCTTCGCCACGACATGGTCGGCGATCGGGTGCAGGCCGTCGGGCCAGACAGTGTCGTCGACATACCAGTCGCCGAGCCCGGCGGTGTCGTCGCGGCGGTGACGGAACCAGCCGTCATCCAGGACATAGCGCTCGACCCCGACCTCGGCGGCCGCGTCTGCGAGGGCGATGAGCTTGGGAAGTCGGTGGTCGAAGTAGACCGCCTCCCACGTGTTCAGGGTGATCGGCCGCGGACGCGTCGGGTGCTGCGGGCGGGCGCGCCACTCAGCGTGGAAGCGCGCGGAGAGCTCGTCCAGCCCGTCGCCCCATGACCCGAGCAGCTCGGGCGAGGAGATCTCCTCGCCCTGACCCAGGCGGATCTCACCGGGCAGGTACAGCTCACCCGCGCCGAGGAACGATTCGCCGGTCGAGGTGCGTTCCGCGAACACGCGGGAGTTGCCGCTCCAGGCGAGGTGGATGCCGTGGACCCGACCGCGCTCGAAACCGAAGCCGGGCACACCGGCGGCCAGCAGAAGCGTCGCATCCGCGCCGGGGCGCCCGCGGCGGGATTCCCGCACATGCGTGCCGAAGGTCAGCTCGTGGCGCTGCGCCGAGCGCTCGCGCAGGTGACGGCCGGTCGTGTCGAGAAGCTCCGTGCTGTCCCATGGCAGCGGAAGCGCCGTGTGCAGAGCCTGCACGGTGTAGACGCCCGCACCGTCATTGCGCACCGTGGTCCGGGCTCGCACGAGACCGGAGGCCGTGACGCGCAGCTCGTGCCGCGCCGAGATCTCGGTCTCGGTGTCGACGAAGTGCAGCTGGAGAGCATCGGATGTCGCCTGGATGCCGGTCAGCGTGAGCAGCGCGCTCACCGCTTCACCATCACGGTGGCCTTCCAGCATGGGAGTTCCGAGCCACCCCGCTGCCGCCGTGGCGACGACTCCGAGCCGGGCGGTCTCGTCGAGGCCACCCGACACTCGCTGAAGGCGCGAGGCGGTCGCGAGCGAGACGATCGTCTCGTGTGATGCGTCGCCGAGATCCTCGCCCCAGTGGGCGATCACCGGCTCGCCGCCGGCGAGGTCGACGACGACGCTCGTCCCCGCGCGGCGCAGGTGCACAGCGTCGGGGGCTGACGGTCCGACCGAATCGGCGTAGGCGGGGTGGGAGACCGCATCCTCGAGGTGAAGCATGGGTTATTTCTACAACGGAAATAACTGGTAGGTCAAGCGTCCACTTCCCCGCGAGCGAGCGCGATCCTCCCACCCACTTCATGTCAGAATGAAAGAAAAGCGGGGAGTGGTGAATGAGTGAGAGCGAAGCAGCTGTCGCACGCGCCGTCCTGATCCACGGTCCGGTGTCACGTCGTGATCTCACGGCGCGGCTGGGGCTGTCGCCTGCGAGCTTGACGCGGCTGGCGAAGCCTCTCCTCGAACGAGGCCTGCTGGTGGAGCTCGACGAGGTCGCCGACGGCTCCGTCGGCAGACCTACACGGCCGCTCGACATCGCCCCCGGTCTCGGATCGTTCGCCGGGGTGAAGATCACCGGCGATCAGATCGTGGCCGTCGGCACAGACATCCGGGCGGAGGTGATCGCCTGCGACGAGCGGACGATCGAGGACGCCTCGCCGGATGCTGTTCTTCGGCTCGTCGTCGAGACCGTGCTCGGTCTCGGCCTGGACGGCCTTCGCGGTGTGGGCGTGAGCCTCGGCGGGGTCGTGCACGACGGCGTGGTCGCATTCGCGCCGTTCCTCGGCTGGGCCGACGTGAACGTTCGACGCACGCTGGAGCGCGAGCTGAGCATCCCGGTCGCGGTCGAGAACGACGTCGTCGCGCTGGCTGAGGCCGAGCGCTGGTTCGGAGTCGGAAGAGGACTCGACGGCTTCGTGACCCTCACCATCGGAGCGGGCGTGGGATACGGACTCGTCGTCTCCGGAGAGGTCGTCCGCACACCGGACGCCACCACGGGAACCGGAGGGCACATCCCCCTCGATCCGTACGGGCCGCTCTGCACCGACGGGCATCGCGGCTGCGCACAGGCCATGCTGTCGTCGGGATCGATCACGGCCCAGATGTCGGCCGCGCTCGGGCGACCGGTCGATTATGCGGAGACTCTCGAGCTGGCAGCCGCCGACCACCCGGCGGCCCGCACCGTGGTCGACGCCGCCGGCATCGCACTCGGAAAGCTGATGGCTCTCGCCGCGAACCTCAGCCTGCAGTCAGCCGTCGTGCTGGCCGGGGACGGGGTGGGCCTGTTCGAGGTGGCGGAGGAGGTCGTCCGCAGAGCCGTCGCCGACGGACGCGACGCACAGGCCGCACCACTCGACATCCACGTCGACACCTCGGGATTCCGGGCGTGGGCGCGCGGAGCCGCTTCGGTCGCCATCCAGAGGTCGATGGATCGCGCCGGTCGCTGACCCGTCCCGGGTGCAACCGAATCTTTGTAACCAAACCGTTGCATTCGTTACCTCGTCGTTATATGCTCATCACACGGTGAATGTTTGCTGTGGCATCCACCGCATGTGATTGCAGGACTCTCTTTGGTGCAAGGGACAAGGGCCGGTCGGAAGCCTCTCCGACCGGCCCTTACTGCTGCCGCCCGACGTCGACCCGCGACACTACGCTGAGAGCATGACCGACCGCGAGCTCGCCCTGCAGGCCTGGGAGAGCCTGTTCCGCGCGCAGCACCAGCTGCTGGCGGAGATGGCCGTCGACTTCGACGGATCCGACCTCACGCAGGGCGAATACGACGTGCTCCTCACCGTCGCGCGTGCGCCCGAGATGACCTCTCGGCTGCGCGACATCACCGCGAAGTCGCTCATCAGCCAGCCCAGCGTCTCGAGGCTCATCGACCGCATGGTGACGCGCGGCCTCATCACGAAGGCGATAGATCCCGACGACGGTCGCGGTGCACTGATCACGGCGACGGATGCCGGCGCCAAGGCGTTCCGTCAGCTCGCGACGGTGCACGGCCGCACCATCGCCGAGAAGATGTCTCCCCTCGACGACGCCGAGCTCGCGCAGCTGCTCCGCCTCACGGAGAAGCTGCGGGGGATGTGACCGCCGAGACTCTGGCAGGGTGTACCTGACACCTGCAAGGGGGAAGGGAAGGTCACCATGGAGATCGCCGGAGCACTCGGCATCCTGGTCATCATCGGAATCGCGGTCGTCGCCGCGATCGTCGTCGCACTGATCCTGCTGCTGTTCGCGCGCAGCTGGATCAAGGTCGCCCGAGCCGACGAGGCGCTCGTCATCTCGGGCCGCAAGCAGAAGGTGCAGCGCGCGGTCATCAACGCCGACGGCAGTACGAGCTCGGAGATGGCCGAGTCGCCCGTCACCGTGATCGTGAACGGGAAGTCGCTCGTCAACCCGATCACGCAGCGCCACGAGATCATCTCGCTGCGCTCACGCCAGGTGCTGCTGAACGCCGAAGCGCAGTCGCTCGACAGCGTCACGCTCAACGTCGACGGCGTCGCGATCGTCAAGATCGGCTCCGACCCCCTCTACGTCCGTCGCGCCGCCGAGCGGTTCGCCTCGCAGGACAAGGCGATCGAGCAGTTCACCACCGAGCAGCTGGAGGGCGCGCTGCGCGGCATCGTCGCGACCCTGTCGGTCGTCGAGCTGATGCGCGAGCGCAAGAAGTTCTCCGACCAGATCGCCGCCGACGTCTCGAGCGAGCTGGCCGATCAGGGCCTCATCCTCGACTCGTTCCAGATCAAGGGCATCACCGACAAGGTCGGCTACATCCAGTCGCTCGGCGCACCCGAGATCCAGGCGAAGCGCCAGGCGGCCGAGATCTCGCAGACCAACGCCGACCGCGCGATCAACCAGAAGAACATCGCCAACCAGGAGGCGAACCTGATCGAGCAGACCGCGCTCGACACCAACACCGCCAACGCGAACGCCGGGATCGGGCGGGCTCGCGCCGAGGCCGAGCAGGCCGAGCAGCTGGCCCGCGCGCAGGCAGAGCAGGCCGTTCTGCAGCAGCAGGCCGAGAACAAGCAGGCCCAGCTCGACGCCGACGTCAAGCGCGTCGCCGATGCGCAGCGTTACGAAGCAGAGACCCGCGCGCAGGCCGACCTGTTCACCCGCGAGAAGTCCGCTGAGGCCGCGGCGATCGAGCAGGTCAAGCAGGCCGAAGCACGCACGCGCATCGCCGAGCAGCAGGCTCAGGCCGACCGTGCGCGCGCCGCCGGTGAGGCCGCCGCGGCCGAGGCGAAGGCCACCGGTGATGCGAACGCGCTGCGCGCGCAGGCCGAGGCCGAGGCAGAAGCTCGGCGCCTGCGGGCCAATGCCGAGGCCGAGGCGATCCGCGCGGAGGGCGAGGCGCGCGCTGCGGCCGTCGAGGCCGAGGCCAAGGCCATCGCCTCCAACCAGGAGGCTTTCCTCTCGCAGCGCGTGCTCGAGGTGCTGCCCCAGATCATGGCCGAGTTCGCCAAGGGCTATTCCGCCATCGGCAACGTCTCGATCATCGGCGGCAGCGGTGAGGACGGCGCGTCCAGCGTCGTCGGCAGCGACAACGCGAAGGCGATGCGCTCGGTGTTCGACAGCGTGAGCGCCGCGACCGGTCTCGACCTCGCCGCTATCATCCAGGGCCAGGCCGTCGGCCGCGGGTTCGGCGCCGGTGTCGCTCAGGCCACGGATGCCTCGCCGTCGGCGTCCCCCGCCGCCGGCGCGGGGACCGCGGTCGTCGAGCGCACCCTCGACGACCCGACCGACGCCGCCGCCGGCGCGTAACGCGCTCCCGGCCGCCCACACCGGGGGCCTGTCTCTTATACACATCTGACGCTGCCGACGAACACTAGGGTGTGGATCTCGGCGGGCGGCGTGTCATTAAACATAACACACGCGAGGATCATCTCCGGATACGGGTATGCAC